>QKHD01000303.1 GCA_003250175.1 Helicobacteraceae bacterium | reverse complement strand
ACGGGCGTTATTACGGGATCAACGTCTCCAAGATCCGCTCTTTCGAGGATTACAACAAATACAAGGTGATCCGCAACGACACTGTCAAGTCGGTTTTCCTGGACGGCTACATTCAGTACCATAACGCCGTGGTGCCGATTATCAACATCGAAAAATGGCTGGGCATCTTCACTCCGGAGAACAACTACTACGAGTATATGGTCTGCGAATACAACCAGCACATGGTGGCGTTTCCCATCATGGGAATCAACAACATCTTCAATATCCCCATCGGCGACCTTCAAAAACCCGACCAGATGTTTGAGGATGTGATCACCTACAACACCATCGTCGAAATCGGCGGCCATGACGAGATCTGTCTGGTACTCGACGTGGAGAGCCTGGTGACCGACACCTTCGGAATGGGCTCCGTCGAATCCGGAGATAACGACGACCTGGCCAATATGAAGCGTGTCCTTATCGCCGAAGACTCCAAGGCGGCCCGGGCCATTATCGACGGTATCATGGGAGAGACACCGCTGGATTACCAGGTCTTCCACGACGGGCAGGAGATCATCGAATATCTTGACAGGCTGGATGACGCCGCCCTGGCGGAGGTGGGGATCGTCATTACCGACCTGGAGATGCCTAGAAAGGACGGCTACCAGGTGCTGCGCCATATCCGGGAGAGCTCCCGGCTGGGGCACATTCCGGTGGTGGTCAATACCAGTATGTCCAACGAAGGGGTGGCCAAGAAGGTCCTGGAGTTGGGGGCCAAGGGCTTTATCCCCAAGACCGATCCGGAGAACTTCGTTAAGCAGATCAGGGAGCATATCCTATGAAGCAGCTGATTTGCTTGCTCGCACTGGCGGCTACGCTGTTTGCGCTGGAAGTTCCCAAAAATGGTCAGGCGGTGCTGCCCATCAAGCTGCCGGATCAGCACGGAACGGCCATGACGCTAAGCGAAGCCAAGGTCGTCATCTACCTCCCGGATGAAAAGTCCTTTGATCTGTGGAAACGTTTCATGCAGGGCAAAAGCGGCGAGTTTCTTGAAAGCCGCGGGGTGCATGTGGTGGCCGACCTCTCCAATGCCCCCAGCTTTGTCCGGAGCCTCTTTATCCTGCCGGGACTTCGCAAGCTGAACTACACCGTCTTGGTCGTGGAAGATGAGTTTTCCCCTGTGATTTTTGAGAGCACTCTGGAGAAGGTGAGTGCTGTAAGGGTCGAGGAGGGTGCGCAAAAGGGTGTTAGTCACCTGGGCAGTCTGGACGAACTGGAAGTTTTTTTCAAGGAGCTGTAATGGAAAAGATCACAAAAACCCCCGAAGAGTGGCGCGCCCAGCTGAGTGCTGAAGAGTTTGAAGTCTGCCGCCTGCACGGAACCGAGCGGGCCTTTACGGGTGCCTATTGGGACACCAAGGTCTCCGGAACCTACCACTGCAAATGCTGCGGCGCCCCGCTCTTTGAATCCGAAGCCAAATACGACTCCGGAACCGGCTGGCCCAGCTTTTGGAAACCGGTGAGCAAAGATGCCGTCGCCGTCACGGTCGACACCAGCCACGGCATGACCCGCACCGAAGTACACTGCGCCCGCTGCGACTGTCACTTGGGCCACGTCTTCCCCGATGGCCCGGCTCCGACGGGGGAGCGTTACTGCATCAACTCCGTCTCCGTCGATCTAAAGGCCGATTAGGTTCGGTAGACGATCCCGATGGAGTCGAAGATGCTCTTGTAGATGGGGTCGTCAAAACTGTAGATTTTACCGCCAAACATGATGTTGGTGATGTAGAAGTCGGCATTTTTGATCTTGAGCATCTTGGCCAGCTGTTCGCGGCGCTCCGGATCGTTAAACCACTCATTGGCCAGTGCCGTGAGGATTTCATCCAGGTTCTCCGGATCGGTATAGTCTGCGATATCCAAAAGCAGGTTGTCCGGATAGAGCTCTTCAACCATCCTTCTGTTTTCAAATACTTCAGCACGTAATCCCATAACCAGTAGCATTGTCGTTCCTTAGTTGAAATAGAGATAGCCCGCGACCACAAAGAGGTAGCGTCCGGTTTTGGCCGCCGCCACGATGAGGAGAAAGCGGGCAAACGAGTAGCGGGCCGACCCAGCGATAAAAGTGAGCGGGTCGCCCACCACGGGCGCCCACGAAAAGAGCAGGCACCACCCGCCGTAACGCTCGAAATAGCCATGGGCCTGATCGGCGCGCGTTGGGCTGACATAGCCTTTGGCTACGATAAAATCCGCCCCCTTGAGCCCCAGCCAGTAATTGACCAGCGCTCCCAAAGTATTGCCAACAGAAGCGACAATCAGGAGCCAAAGGGCGCTGTTGCCTTCATGCAGGAGGTAGAGAAGCGTCGCTTCGCTCCCCATGGGCAGCAGCGTCGCCGAAAGCAGGGCGGTGACAAAGAGCGTCAGATATTCGGTCATGGGACATTATAGTCAAACCATCATATATCTATCCCGTAGAGCCGAACCGGCTCGCTGACCCCCTTGAGACGGGATTCGGAAACGAAGTGGCTGGGGGTCGTGGTAAGCTTGCGGGCGACGGTTTCGCTGATGAGCACCGGGGTTTGCAGCACCTTGGTTTCGCTTTCGATCCGGGCGGCCACGTTGACGGGCGAGCCGATCACCGTAAACTCCAGCCGCTCCTGGCTGCCCAGGTAGCCCGCCACCACTTCACCGGCATGAATGCCTACGCCGGTGTCCAGCTCCGGAAAGCCTTCGTGCCTGAAGTGGGCGTTGAGTTGCACCAGTCGCTGGCGCATGGAAAGGGCGGTCTGGCAGGCGGCCTCTTCCGCACCCACCGGATCGGTCAGGCCGAAAACCGCCATGATCGCATCGCCGATGAATTTATCGACCATACCGCCGTGGTGATTGACCGCCTCGACCATCTGGGCAAAGTAGGCGTTGAGCATCTCCACCAGCCGGTCGGCGGGGATCGATTCGCTCAAAACCGTAAAGTTGCGGATATCGGCCATGAGGATCACCGCGTGGCGGCGCTGTCCGGAGAGGTTGATCTTGCCGTTTTCGGCGATGTAGTCCCGGGTAAAGGTCTCGACCACGACAGGGTCGACAAACTTGCCGAAGGCCTCCTTGATGCGTTCGCGCTGGGCCAGCCCCTCGGCCATCACGTCGATGCCGCGGGAGATTTCGCCCAGTTCGTCGGGGCGGTCTAGCCGGATGGGGTGGGTAAAATCCCCCGCTTCGATGGTGGCGACCCCCCGGACGATGCGGTCGGTGTCTTCCCGCAGCATCCGCCCAAAGAGCAGGGCAATCAGCAGCGAGGTGGCAATAAAGAGCCCCCCGATGTAGAGCACCTCGATCATCACTTTGTGGCTAAGCACCCCCTGGTAGTCGTAGCGGGAGATGACCAGCACCAACGTCAGCGTGGGTGCGGTAGTAAAGAGGATAAAGCTCTCCAAAATCCGCCGCGAAATGCGTTCGTTGGGGTGGGGCGTGCTTGATGGTTTGGGTAGTTGTTTATGGCGGTACTCAAATAAAATGTACTCCATCTGCGCCAGAATTCCCCCGCCCAGCACCCAGTAGCTGCTAAGCAGCTTCAGGTGACTGGCATAGGGGAAATCCTCGTAACGGACAGCATGCAGAATAAAGGCGGCCACCCCGGCAATGAGCCAGGAGATGATGGAGAGGTAGTAGGCCTGGCGCGGCAGCGAGCAGCAGGCCCAGGGTTCCGAAAAGCGCCAATAAAGCAGTTCGCGCACCGCGATATGCACAAGAAAGATGAGGCTCAGGTTCAGCACGATCTCGGAGACGAACAGTCCGTCGATAAAGGGGCAGACATTGGTGCAATAAGTCTGCACAAAGAGCAGCGTCGAGAGGGAAGAGAGGTAGAGCATCAGGCGGATTTTCGGACTCAAAAGGGCATGCAGCGTCAGGGGTGCCATGGCGGATCCTTGCGGGTGGTGAAAGTTGCCCCAGTTTAACACAAACTCCTCTATAATGCAGCACCACTTAGGAGGGGACGATGCACGCCAAAAACTTCACCCTGGACGCTTATCTGAAGCGGATCGGACTGACGGAAAAACCCGCCGCCACACGTGCAGGGCTGCAAACGCTCATGCGCGCCCAGCTCTATGCCGTCCCTTTCGAAAACGCTGACGTCTGGCACAAAAAAATGATCGTCTCCCTCATTCCGGAGGAGATCGTCGACAAGATAGTAACCCAGGGCCGCGGCGGCTACTGCTATGAGGTCAACGGCCTCTTTTGCATGGCGTTGGAAGCGCTTGGGTTTTCCTACACCATGCTGGCGGCGCGCCCGCGCTTTAACTACACCGAACGCCGCCCCAAGACCCACATGGTGCTGCGGGTCGAAGCGGAGGGGGAGTTTTTCCTTTGTGACTTAGGCTTTGGCGGGTACGGGCTTCGGGAGCCGGTCAACCTCTCTAGCCTTCCCATCGAAGCCGTCCAGGGGCCGGACCGTTTTCGTGTGAGCCTGAGCCAAGGCGAATACCTCCTGCAGGTCTGGCTGGAAGGGGCGTGGGCCGATCTCTACAGCTTTGATCTAAACCCGCAGGAGTGGGTGGACTACACCCTGGCCAACTATTTTAACTCCACCGCCACCAACACCATCTTTACCCAAAAACGCCTCGCCATCCTCCAGGCCCCGCAGAGCCGCACGTTTTTGATCGACAACGAGCTTAAGCGTATCACTCTGGAGGGGGTGAGCGTAGAGCAGGTTCCAGAGGAAGATTACAATAAGGTGCTCGCCCGTGAGTTTGGCATCCGACTATAAAGGGCGCAAGGGGGCGTCCAGCCCGGCCAAGGTGCCCGCAGATGTGCTGGCGCTGCTCAACCGCGGCGAGCTCGAGTGCGTCAACCTTTCCGAGTGGCTGGCCATCGACGGCGTGGTGCTTTTGGGCTATGTGGCTAAAAATCTCGGTCTCAACGTCGATCCGGAGGTGCTGCGCCAAAACCCGGAAAACAGCAAGGCCATGACCCTGCACCGAAATATCGCCGACCTGCTGCTAAACGGCAACCTGAACCCAGCCCAGCGCAGCGCCCTCGCCACCCATCAAAGCGACACCGTCCGAAGCTGGGCGGCCCTGATGGCGGGCAAGGAAGCAACGGCTCCGGAGGTCAAACTCACCAACCTGATCCCCTTCGCGGCGGACAGCAGCATGACCGTGCGCGAACTTGTCTGGATGGCCCTGCGTCACGAAGTCGCCGCCGATCCGGAGCTTTGGCTTGGGCTGCTAGCCCCACTCAGCCACCACGACGATGCCAACGTGCGGCGTTTTGCCAGCGAAGTGACCCGCCCGCGGGGTGTCTGGGCGGCGCATATTGCAAAGTTAAAAGCCACCCCCTCCCTGGGCCAAGCTCTGCTGGAGCCTTTAAAAAACGACCCCTCCCGCTACGTGCAGGACTCCGTGGCCAACTGGCTCAACGACGCCTCGAAGAGCGATCCGGCGTGGGTGGAGCACCTCTGTGCCCAGTGGCAAAAGAGCTCCGATACCAAGGCCACGGCCTATATTGTCAAACGGGCGCTCCG
>QKHD01000410.1 GCA_003250175.1 Helicobacteraceae bacterium | reverse complement strand
ATCAAAGTTTTTATCTCCGGACTGATACTCTTTGATCAGCCCAATCGATTTAAAAAACCTATCCAGTATTCCTTCACGCTTGAAAATAAATTCATAGCCCTCTTTTCCGGAAATACCAATGAAAAACCCTTCAATATTACCTTTTTTTCTGATTAGCTTGACTTGATAATGAATCGTTCCGAGGGTTTTGGTGGTTCCGGTCCAGGATGCACGAATCTTTTTATAGCTATAGAAAAACAAAAAGAGACCCAGCGTAATAACCCCAAAAAGGAACCACATGATCAGCCTTATTTATCCGGATAGGCAGCGGCTATCCGGAAGTATTATTTAGCGAGAGGCGAACGGGCGTCGCTGTTGCGCGCCGCAGCGATGGCCACGGCAGCAACGACGATGATGGTGTAGTAGACGAAACTCGGTACCGGGATCGGGTCGCCCGCGGCGTAGGAGTGCATGCCGGAGAGGTAGTAGTTGACCCCGAAGTAGGTCATGATGATGCTGGCGAAGGCCACGGTGCTCATGAGCGCGTTAAAGTAGGCAGTTTTGAGCTTGGGGATAAAGCGGGTGTGCACCACGAAGGCGTAGATCATGATGCTCACCAGCGTCCAGGTCTCCTTGGCGTCCCAGCTCCAGTAGCGGCCCCAGGACTCGTTGGCCCAGACGGCGCCCAGCATGTTGCCGATGGAGATCATCACCAGACCGATGATAATGCTCATCTCGTTGATCTTGGTCAACTCTTTAATCGCCTTGTCGATGTGGGGCTTGGTGGCGCTCCGGAAGATAAAAAGCACCATCGTAATAAAGCCCAGCAGCGCACCCAGCGCCAAAAAGCCGTAGCTGGCGCTGATGATACTGACGTGAATCGTCAGCCAGTAGGATTTAAGCACCGGCACCAGGTTCGTAATCTGCGGGTCCATCCAGCTCAGGTGTGCCACGAAGAGCGTCAGCGCGGCCAGAATCGAGGTAGCCGCCAGGGTCATGGAGGACTTTTTACTAAAGAAAAGCCCCGCCAGCAGCGTAGCCCAGGAGATGTAGATCAGCGATTCGTAGCCGTTGCTCCAGGGGGCGTGTCCGGAGATGTACCAGCGCAGCCCAAGGCCTGCGGTGTGGGCGATAAAGGCGGCCAGCAGCAGGTAAAAGCCGATTTTTACCGGGAGCTTCATGGCGGGGTTGTTATTGATGATGGAGACAAACAAAATCGCCAGCAGGGCAAAACCGAGCAGGCCGTAAACGGGTGCCAGACGCTCGAAAATATTAAAGTCGTTGGAGATCAGCTCCGCCTTGACGACCGCCGGGTGGGGGAAAAGTTTGGCTCCGTGGCGGCTCTGGAAGGCGCGGATGTCATCCAGGGCTTTGTCTGCTGCGGCCCACTCTCCGGAGGCTTCGGCGCTGCCCACGGCGTTGAGGTAGTTCAGGGTCAGCTGCTGGACTTCGTCGCTAAAGGGCTTTTCAAAGCTCTGCAGCGCTTCACGGGGCGAGTACCAGCGGGTATCGCCCGCATTGGGGCTGGGGAAGATGCGGAAAAGATCGCCGTTGTAGACCATGTAGCAGATATTGGCCCGTTCGTCCACTTTGAGCAGCTCTTTATCCAGCTTGCCGCGATCCGCGGGGCGCTTGCGGTTGACCTCTTCGAGGGCGTCGCGCAGCAGGTACTTCATGTTGGCGTCGAAAAACTCGCGGAAACTGAGGTATTTGTCCGACGGGTCCACGCCCAGCATGGCATTGACTCCGTCATTGGAGACGCGGATCACTTTTCTGGTCTGCCACTCCTGGGGTGCGGAGAGCATGCTGAGCACCACCTGATTGGCGGAAAGACCATCCAGTTGGTAGTCGCGGTGGACTTTGTTCATGATCTCCATGGTGAGCGTATCGACGGGTTTGATCCGGCCTTGAACGTCCTGCACCAGCAGCTGCCCGAAGTTTTCCGCATGCTCCGGAGCGACGGAGGCGTGCAGGGAGGCTCCGGAGGCTAGTGTCAAAAGGGTCAGGGCCACGGCGGCGGCACTTTTGTTGACGGAGTCCGCCAGCTGACGGAAACGGGCCTTGCGGGCAAAGAGCACCCAGACCAGCCCCACGGTCATGAGGAAGTAGCCGATGTAGGTGGGGATCATGCCGGGGTCATGCGCCACGGAAAGGATCGTGCCCAGTTCGTCCTGATCGTAGGAGGATTGGTAAAAGCGGTACCCTTCATAGACCAGAATGTGGTTCATGTAGATGTGGTAGGGCATGGAGACGTTGTTTTTTTCGTCCAGTACCGTCACGTGGCTCTCGTAAGACGAGGGCGACATGGAGCCGGGGTAGCGGTCGAGCACAAAGGCGTTGAGTTTGAGGGCAAAGGGGAGGGTGACGCGCACGGAGCCGTAGGAGAGGTTGACGCGGCTATCGCCCAGCTGCACGCTCTCATCCTGGCCTTCCATCCCTCCGGAGCCAAAGAGGGTGACCTCTTTGCTCTGGCCCTGGTAGCTGACGGTGGCTTTGAGTGCGGAAACCCCGGTTTTTTCACGGGTGTCGACCAGCTGCTTGCGGGCACCGGGAAGGTGGGTTTTGATCACCATCTGCAAACCGCTCATGCCGTAAAGGGTGCGGGTCTGCATGGGGTGGGGCTGCCCGGCGGCCAGGGAGCCGTTTTCACGGGTGTCCATGGACATCCACTGCAGGGCCTCCGGAGCCTGAAAGCTGAGGGTGCCGTCTTGATTTTGGCGGATAATCAACGTGCGCGCCGGGTCGGCGGCGGGGTTATCAAAGGCGATGGCAAGGTTCGGGGTGACGGGCAGGAGGTCTCCTAAGAAGAGATCAACGCTCTGGGGCTGGGTGCCGTCGGAGAGGACAAGACCCAAATACGGTTTGCCCTCCGGATCGGGCACGATGGTCTCCGCGGCGTTTTGGTAAAAGGCCGTGGTGGTCACGGTAAGCGCGCCTTTGGGGGTGTCGATGGCGTAGGAGATTTCGCTGTCCGTGGCGGCGGAGAAGAGGACCGGCTTGGTATCTTCGATACGCTGGCCGTTTTGCTCGATCACCGTCCGGATGTAGGTGTCGTTGGTCAGAATCGTGTTGCTGGCCTCCGCTTCGCGGATGTGCATCATCCCTTCGTAGCCAAAGTAGCGGGTTACCGCCGCACCCAGGATAATCACGATAAACGAAACGTGGAAAATCAGCCGGGCGAGCTTCCCTTTTCGGTACATCTTTTAGCGGAAGATATTGCCCGCGAGGTTGAGGGTAAAGAGGGCGATCACGATCTCAAACCAGGTCGCATTGTAGACCATGGCTCTGGCACCCTGGGTGCCGAAGTCGTTTTCCACAAAGGTGGCCGCGCCGATGGCCACGGCGATCGTAATAAATAAAACGGCGGTAAAACGCATGGAGAAGAGTAGATCAATAAACTTTTTCATCATAAAAAATAATCCTGCCTCGAAGTTGGGTTTGGGGGTATTCTAGTCAACGGGGGTAAATCGGGGGTAAATGCCTCCGATTCGGCCCGGTTATTTCAGTTCTTTCCAGGTCTGGGCGACAGCCCGGCTGCATTTGAGCGGCACCTTGAGGGTGAAGATGCCCTCCATAATGCTTTGAATCTCGTCGGCCACGCTCTCGACGATCCCCTCTTTGATCTCAAAAACCAGTTCATCGTGGATCTGCAGCAGCATCCGGACGTCGTCGCGCTCTTTAAAGCGCTTGTTAATCTCGATCATGGCGAGTTTGACGAGGTCCGCCGCGCTGCCCTGGAACTTGGAGTTGACCGCTTCGCGCTCGAACATGGCCAGCTGCATGCCGTTGGCGCTGGCGTAGTCGAAGTAGCGGCGGCGGCCCAGGAGGGTTTCGACGTAGCCCTGCTCCTTGGCGCCGTGCTTGATGGTCTCGAAATACTTGCGCACGGAGGAGAAGGTGGCGAAGTAGTTGTCGATGACCGTCTTGGCCTCGGTGGGGCTGATGCCCACGGTCTCCGCCAGCTTGCGGCTTCCCATGCCGTAGAGCAGACCGAAGTTGACGCTCTTGGCGATGCCCCGCTTGGCTTCGGCCTCGTCGTCGCCGAAGATTTTGCGGGCGGTCTCTAAGTGAATGTCCTTGTCTTCGGCAAAAGCCGCGAGCAGGGTTGGGTCTTCGCTAAAGTGGGCCAGCAGGCGCAGCTCGATCTGGGAGTAGTCGAGTCCCACAAAACGGTAGCCCGGAGCCGCGATAAAGCCCTGGCGGATATTGCGCCCCATCTCCGTGCGGGTGGGGATGTTTTGCAGGTTGGGGTTTTTGCTGCTCAGACGCCCCGTGGCGGTGCCTGTCTGGAGGAAGCTGGTGTGCACGCGGTGGTCGGCTTCCGACTCGCCTAGGCTCAATAGCGGTTCGATGTAGGTGGAGTGGAGTTTAAAAAGCTCGCGGTACTCCTGAATCAGCGGGATCACCGGGTGGGCGTTCTGGAGTTTGGTCAGGGTCGTATCGTCGGTGGAGTAGCCCGTTTTGGTCTTTTTCACCGGCGGCAGGCCCAGGGTTTCAAAGAGCACGGCGCCCAGCTGCTTGGTGGAGTTGATGTTAAACTCCGTGCCGCTGGCGGCGTAGATTTTCTGCTCCATCTCCTTGATCGTCTCGCTGCTGGTGACGCGCAGCTTGGCGAAAAACTCCGTATCGACGGTGATGCCCAGGCTCTCCATCCGGATCAGGGTGTTGATAAAGGGCACTTCCACCTCAAAATACTCCTGTACCAGCTCCGGAGATTGCAGCTCTAAAATACCCAGCAGCTTATGGTAGAGCTTGAGGGTGACAAAGGCGTCTTCCGCGGCGTACTTGGTGGCGTCGTCAATGTCCACGGTGCTGAAATCCTTGCCCTTGCCGACGGTATCCTTGTAGCTGATCATGGGGTGGCGGAAATAAAACTCCGCCAGTTTGTCCAGCCCTACGGCCCGCTCCGGATCGATCATCCACGCCATGACCATCGTGTCGGCGTGGAAATCCTCATAGATGATACCCAGCGCGTGGCGCAGGACGGAGAGGTCGTATTTGAGGTTCTGGCCGACGATTTTGTGTTTGAGGAGGGCGTTGATGGCCGTCTTGGCCTCGTCGATGTTCAGCTGGTCGCCCACGCCGAGGTACCGGTGACCCACGGGGATGTAGTAGGCCTTCTCCTCGTCAAAGGCAAAGCTGAACCCGACCAGATCGGCCCGGGTGACGTCCAGCGACGTGGTCTCCGTATCGAAGGCGACGAGGGAGTTTTGGGGCAGGGCGTTGATGACGGCCATGACCTTTTCCAAAGAATCCAGGGTAATGGCCTCAAAAAGCAGGGCTTGTTGGGGTTCATCCACATGGGTCTGGGGCGCGGCGGTCGTGCCGAAGAAGCCTCCGGAGGGGGCTGCGTCTTTTTTGGCGGCGGACTGGGCGCGGGCCAGGACGGCGTTCATATCGTAGGCCTTGAGCTCGTCGGCAATCCGGAGGATGGGGTTTTTCTCCGGAAGGCGGAGGGTTTCAAAATCAAGACTGGCAAAGACGTCGTCACGCAGGGTGACCAGCTCCTTGGAGATG
>QKHD01000249.1 GCA_003250175.1 Helicobacteraceae bacterium | reverse complement strand
GGCGGTCGCCCGCTACTGGGTGGTGCAGTTTTTTGCCCGTCACTGGCTGGCGGAGTACCACTTTGCCACGCTGCTGGTCAATGCCGTCGGCTCGTTTATCATGCTCTTTTTCATGACCCTCTTCATGGCCAAGTTCTCCTTTCCTCTTTCCGTTCGGCTCTTTGTGGCCGTGGGCTTTCTGGGCAGCTTTACCACCTTCTCCACCTTCAGCTACGAGACGATCCACCTGGTGGAAAACGGCGAAGCACTTAAGGCGGTGCTTAACGTGCTGGCCAACAATGCCGCCGCCATCATGGCGGGCTTTGCGGGTTACTATCTGGCCCGGGCGGTGGCGTGATGCAGGAGCAAATCATGGAGTGGCTGGGGCTGTTGCTTGGCAACCAGCGGATTTTGCGTATCGACTTTGACGACCCCCACCAAAAAGAGGCCTTCCGGCTTTTGTTGGAAACAGACATGATCGAACGGGAGGAGTCCGGAACCTTCCGGCTGCATACCAAGTGGAAAAGTCTCTTTGATCAGGCGGATAAAATCCTCTCCATCCACGAAAAACTGGCCCGGATCAAGGCCGAACTGGGGGCTTCCCCCTTTTCGACCAGCCCGGCCAAAGCGGAGCTGTTAAAGCTGATCAGCTAAGGGGCGTGCATTTTAGGCCAAAGGTCTGGCCGATCGCTTCGTTATGCAGCGCGCCTCCGGAGAGGTTGAGCGCCTTTTTGAGGGGTTCGTTGCTCTGGATCACGGCCTTGCCCTTGTCCGCCAACAGGGCGACGTAGGGCAGGGTGTTGGCCGTCAGCGGCCAGGGTTGCGGTGCGGGCGAAGGCACCGGGCATATTGGCCACGCAGTAGTGGGTCACGCCGTGGAGCACATAGGTCGGTTCTTTGTGGGTCGTGGGCCGGGAGGTTTCGGAGCAGCCCCCCTGGTCGATGGAGACATCCACGAAGACGCTGCCCTCAGGCATGCTTTTAATCATCGCTTCCGTAATAACCCGGGGCGTTCGCGCGTCTTTGAGCAATACGGCACCGATCACCAGATCGGCCGTGGGGAGCAGGGCGGTAAGGTTCTCCGGAGTGGAGTAGCGGGTGGTGACGTTGCGCTCCAGCACCTCTTCAGCGTGGGCGAGGCGGTGGCTGTCTAGGTCCAGCAGGGTCACCTGCGCCCCCATTCCGGAGGCGATTTTGGCGGCATTCATCCCGACATTGCCCGCACCGATGACGACCACGTTGGCCGGAGCCACGCCGGTCACTCCGGAGATGAGCACGCCGGAGCCTCCCACCGCGTGGGAGAGCAGGTTGGCCCCCGCCAGGGCGGCGATGCGCCCGGCAATTTCGCTCATGGGTTCGAGCAATGGCAGACGGCCCTCTTTTTCCACTGATTCGTAGGCAAAGGCGGTTAGGCCCTTGTCCAGCAGGGTTTTGGTGAGGGTTTCGTTGGCGGCAAGGTGAAGGTAGGTAAAGAGCGTATGGCTGGGCTTTAAAAGAGCGTATTCCGCCTCCAGCGGCTCCTTGACCTTCACGATCAGCTCGGACTGGGCGTAGAGTGCCGCGGCGTCCGGAACGATTTCGGCTCCGGCATTCAGGTAGTCGTCATCGCTAAACCCGCTGCCGACTCCGGCGGATTGCTGAATGAGGATACGGTGGCCCTTGGCCTTCAGGTAACGTACGCCGCTGGGGGTGAGGCCGACGCGGCTCTCTTCGGTTTTGATCTCTTTGGGGGTGCCGATTATCATGGGGAATCCTTGTGGTTAACATAGTGTTTCGTAGCGCTTGAACTTCATTATAGCCCAAGCGTGGAGCCAAAAAAAGAGATTTTGGTACAATTTGAGGAAAAAACGGAGTCTTTTAGTATGATTATCGGTGTTCTCGCCTCCGGAAACGGCAACAGCTTTCACGCCCTGGCCAGGGCCTGTGCCGACGGGACGGTCGATGCAACGATCGGCGTGGTGATCTCCAACAATACCAACGCTCCCGTACTGGCCGCCGCTCAGGAGCTGGGGATACCCGCCGCCCTCATCAACGCCGCCCGTTTTGACGACCCCGACGCGGAGATTCTCGCCACCCTCAAACGCCACCGATGCGACTGGGTGCTCCTCTCCGGATACATGAAAAAGATTGCTCCGGAGACGATCAAGGCCTATGCGGATCGCATGGTCAACACCCACCCCTCGCTGCTTCCCAAATTCGGTCAGCAGGGGATGTATGGTATCCATGTGCACAATGCGGTTATTGCTGCAGGGGAGAGACGCAGCGGCATGAGCCTGCACTATGTCAACGAAGAGTATGACAGTGGGGAAATTATCATGCAGCTCACCCTGACGCTGGACGCCCACGAGACCCCCGAAAGCCTGGAAAAACGGGTCAAACTTTTGGAGCAAAAAGCAGTGGTCGATTTCTTTAAACAACAGAGCAGGGGGCAGTAATGGCACGCCGGAATAATCGCGCTCTTGTTACGCTGATCGCTTTGGTATGGCGCCACCCCAAACTGCTTTTGGCGGTTTTGGGCGTGTGGGGCGGCTGGTACGCCTACGAAGTCACCATGGCCCGCCCATCTATGCTTTATATGGGCGAACCCAAAGCGGTGGACTGGAACCCGATGCACTGGACGCGAACGCTCCGAAATGAAGGGTTTATTCTGGGCTATTCCGACCTGCGGGGTAATCCGCTCTGGGTCTGTTACCGGTTGGAAAAAATCCCGGCAAAAAGCCCGCGCTATAAACGTCCGGAGCGTTTCAGCCAGGATTGGCGGGCGCTGAATTTTGTGGATCATGCCAGCTACACGGGCAGCGGGTTTGACCGCGGCCATATGGCACCCAACTATGCCATCAGCCGACTTCACGGCAAAGAGGCACAGCTAGACACCTTTAAAATGACCAACATCACGCCCCAAAAACCCAAGCTCAACCAAGAGACCTGGCGTCAGCTCGAAGAGCTGGAAGCGGACCGCTTTACGAAGAAATTTAAAACGCTCTGGGTCTATACGGGGCCGGTTTTTGATAAAGACAAAGAGCGGCTGCGCAGCGATTTTCGGGTGGAAATCCCCGATGCCTTTTACAAAATCTACGTCGGGCTTAACCCCGGTGAACGACCCAAAACGATCGCTTTCGTGATCCCCCAGGATGTCTATCCCGGGCAGGAGCTGGCGGCCTATCTGGTGAGCATTGACGATGTGGAGATCATTACCGGACTCGATTTTCTATCCGAATTGGAGGATAGCGAGGAAGCGCAATTGGAACAATTCCTGGCCAAAAGCCTCTGGTAGGCGTGGTACCGGGGGGATATTTTTAAAAAAAAATGTTACCCTTTACCTAACGATTGAATTGCAAGAAACGGGGTGCAGATGCCAGGAATCCGGAAAATCAGTGTTGCCAAGGGAATCAGTTGGGTGGAGGTTCCGGAGGCGGGGGTCTATTTGCAGTGCGGATGCCCGGCGGACAGTGTTAAACACCTCATGAAACGGGGGCTTATTGTCCCCGTGGAAGAGCGGGGCGTGCGGTTCGAGACCGGCCCCAATGCGCTGCTGCTCTCCGATAAAATGCTTCAAAACGGCGAATTCGCCAACCTGGCGGAGTTCCCGATCTTGCAGATGCTCTACCGTCAGGGTATGCTGATCCCGGGCCATGTACGCAACACGGGTGAAAAACCGATCATGATCGGCATCAAGGAACAGCTTAGCGCCCAATTGCGCTACATCTACCGCGGCAACTACGGCCTGGTTTCCAAAGAGGAGATCATGGCCACGGGCACTTCCGAAGAGCTGGCCGATGAGATGATGGCCATGAAAAACCGCTTTGCCTTCGGGGCGATCCGGGAGAGCCATGAGCTGATCGAGACCAAAGAGGTGCGCGGCAATGCCATTGAAATCAAAAACGGCGTCTACATCCAGCGCCTGGGGCTCAACCGCTACCGCGTGGAGTACCTGGATGATTATGTCGATATCGACCTCAATCTCGATCCGGATGAAAACTACGAAACCCCCTACCCGTTAGGATTTTACGATATTAAACGGGAGTACTTTGGGGTGATCCACTCCGGAGAGGGGGATGGCTGGGATATCAACCGCCCCTGTATGTCCAGTGTTCTGATGTTTCAGGGCAAAATCTTTCTCATCGATGCCGGCCCCAACCTCATTGCATCGCTCAACGCCCTGGGAATCGGGGTCAACGAGATCGAGGGTATCTTCCACACCCACGCCCACGACGACCACTTTGCGGGGCTGACCACACTGATGCAGGCCGATCACAAGGTGAAATACTACGCCACACCGCTGGTGCGGGCGTCGGTTACCAAAAAGCTCTCGGCGCTGCTCTCTTTTGATGAAGACAACATCGGCAACTACTTTGACATCTGCGATCTGGAGTTTGACCACTGGAACGATATCGGCGGCCTGGAGGTCAAACCGATGCTCTCCCCGCACCCCGTGGAGACCAACACTTTTATTTTCCGGACTCTCTGGGAAGACGGTTATAAAACCTACGCCCACATGGCGGATATCTGCTCCCTGGAAACCCTGGAAGGGATGGTTGCCACCAAGGAACGTCCGGACGGGATTTCACAGGCATTTTGCGACAAGCTCAAGGCCAACTTCTCCATTGCCGCCAATGTGAAAAAAATTGATATCGGCGGTGGCATGATCCACGGCTCGGCCATCGATTTTGATCATGACCCTTCGGATAAACTGATCCTTTCCCACATTTCCAGAGAGCTGACCCACCGGGAAAAAGAGATCGGCTCCGGAGCAACCTTCGGGGTGGTGGATGTGATGATTCCCGATTATCAGGATTATGCGCGCCGTAATGCCTACTACTACCTCAAAAGCTATTTCGACACCCTGCCGCACTACAAGCTTCGCACCCTGATCAACAACTCCCTCGAGAGCTACAATGCCGGCACGAATCTTCTCAAAGAGGGGGAGACCAATGCCAACGTCTACCTGCTGCTCACCGGAAATATTGAGATGATTAACACCAAAGAGAGCACCTACAACGTCCTCTCCGCCGGTTCGTTTATCGGTGAGATGTCCGGAATCCAGGGGGTGGCATCGGAGCACACTTTCCGTGCTGCGACCTTTGTGCAGCTGCTGCGCATTCCTGTCAGCCTTTACATGCCCTTTATCAAAGAAAACGATCTCTACAGCGTGATCCGTCAACTTCAAGGGCGTCGGGAGTTTTTACAGCAAACCAGCCTCTTTGGCGACTCCGTCTCCACGGTGGTGCTCAACCGCATAGCCCAGAAGATGAAGCGCATTACCCTGGAGGAGGGCGAGGTGCTGCTCAAAGAGCAAAATCGCGACCTCTGCCTGGTCTTTAGCGGAAGTCTCAGCCGCCATCTGGGTCCGGAGCATACGGAAACCTTTGTAAAAGGGGACTTTTTCGGCGAGGAGAGCGCCCTGTTTGCCATGCCGTCGCTGTTGCGGGTCAAGAGCCTGGAAAAGAGCGAAGTCTGCATGATTCCCGGTGAGCTGCTGCATGACATTCCCGTCGTCCACTGGAAACTCTTCGAGACCTATGAGAACCGCAAGAGCACGCTGCTGAGCACCAAGGCGGCTATGTCGGCGAAATTTGTCTGGAACGACGAGTACGGGATTAAAAACAACAAGATCGACAACCACCACCAAAAGCTCTTCGATATGGCCAACATCATTCAGTCCTCGCTGGACGATGCGTCGGCGGATATGGAGATGATCGAAGATACGCTCTGCTTTTTGGTCAACTACACGGCCCACCACTTTAACGAAGAGGAGTGGATGCTTAAAGAGATCGCTCCCCACGAATACGAAAGCCATAAAAAACTGCACGCGGACTTTTTAGAGCGTGTCGGAACCCTGCGCGGTCTTTTTGACGTGGCGGCACAAAAGAGTGTTCGTCTGGCGCTCTCGGAGTTTCTTGAACACGGTATTATCGGACACATTCTTGGCGAAACGGAACGCCTCAACCACGGATTGACCCACTAAAGGAGCAATGATGAAACGGACGACTTTGGCGCTCATGGCAGTAGGCCTGCCACTCTTGGCGGCCCAACCCCAAAGCGATGAAATGCGTCGCTATATGCAGGAGATGCAGGGCGAGTTTAACGCCTACGCCCAGGCGGAACAGAGTGCCTTCGAAGCCTTTGTAAAAAAGCAGTGGGAGGAGTTTCAGGTTTTTCAGGGGCTGGAGCCCTATGAAGAGCCCAAGGTCACCAAGCCGCCGGTTGCCAAGCCCACACCACCGCCTGCCGTGGTCACCCCAAAAGTGACCCCACCCAAAAGTGACCCCACCCAAGGTGGTTCTGCCCGCACCGCTGCCGCCGACGCCCAAACCGGCGCCCGTTCCCTCCGGACCCCACGCCGATTTTGATTTTTACGGCACCAAGGTCAGCGTGCCCTATGTACAGGGCTTTGGCGTGAGCCTGGGGAAACCGGGTAAAGAGAGCATCACGGCCGCCCTGCAGCATCTTGAAGCGCAATCCGGAAAGACCTCTCTCGATGCCTTGCAGCGCTACCGCCAGGTGCTGGGTCTGAATGACTGGGGGTACTATCTTCTTGCCCACGCGTTCGCTAAAAAGATCAGCACCAACGACAACGATGCCAACATGCTGATCTGGTA
>QKHD01000290.1 GCA_003250175.1 Helicobacteraceae bacterium | reverse complement strand
GAGGTTTTCGACACCAACCACAAAAAAGTCCTAGCGGGCAAAAGGGAGCAAGCCCTTTTTATCTTTCTTGACGGCTTCATAGGCACGCTGGACCTTCTGGAATTTCTCCGTATATTCCGCCACTTTGGCACTGCTTTCGTGAAAGAACCGGTCGGGGTGGAACTTCTTGACCAGCCGGATATAGCGGCGTTTGATCTCTTCGATGGGATCCTCCGGAGAGCTATCCAAAAGCGCATAGGAGCTTCGGACGAAGGAGTCTTTGTAGACCTGTACCTGATAACGGCTGCGCTCCTGCTCCTTGGGGTGCAAAAAGGCGTTCATGGCGATCTCGTCGTACTCAAAGGCCGTGGCATAGTTGAGCAGCTTTCTTCGCCCGATGAACTCCGCAATTTTCCGTCTTAGCTCGGGGGTATCCAGCCGCAGGTAGAGGGTCTGGCCGTCATCGGAACGCTTGATCGTCTCTTTTCGGAAGGTGAGTTTGAGGTAGTTGAGCAGGAGGTAGTTTTTAACCTCCAGACGCAAGGTCATGATGCGTTCGTCCAGCACCTGAATGGAAAGGACGTACTTGTTCATCATCTCTTTTTTATCCGTCACCCGGATTTTAATCGGCTGCTGGATGCGCTTGAGCAGGTTGGCCTTGAAGCTCGGCATCAGGTCCGGATTGACCTTTTTATACGAAGCGTAGAGCCACTGAAGGAAAAACTGCCGTTTGTACTTCTCCGCTTCGTTGTTAAAAATAAGAATGGTGCTGCTAAATGTAAGGGTATTGGTAAAATTTTTCTCGACGTACTGCTTGATGATTTTATAGTTCATGGAGTCGTGCTCGACATGAACCAAAACCTCTTTTAAACCAAGGGCTATCCGCATTATCCGTCCTTGAAAACTAATTCGCTACCCCAAAGAGAAGCAAAAAGAGTTCCACCGGGAGGGGTTACTGGATTTTTTGCACCTGCTCGATGATCTTTTTGGCCACATCTTCCAACGGAACGACATAATCCACGCCGCCTTTTTCGATGGCCACCTTGGGCATACCGAAGACGACACAGCTCTTTTCATCCTGGGCGATGGTGATGGCCCCCTCATCGTGCATGTTGAGCATTCCCTTGGCGCCGTCCGCACCCATACCGGTCAGAATCGCCCCGATGGCGTTCTTTCCGGCGGCCTTGGCCACGGAGTTAAAAAGGACATCCACGCTGGGTTTGTGTCCGGAAACGTTGCGCCCGTCACCGATCTCTACGTAGTAACGTGCCCCGCTGCGTCGCAGTACCATGTGGTAGTTGCCCGGAGCGATCAGCACCTGACCGATCCCCACGTGGTCGCCGTTTTCCGCCTCTTTGACACTCATTTCACACAAGGTATCCAGACGCTGGGCAAACTGCTTGGTAAAGGTACCGGGCATGTGCTGGACGATAACGATTCCCGGGGAGTTTCTGGGCATCCGGATCAGCACCTCTTTAAGTGCCTCCGTACCGCCCGTGGACGCCCCGATGGCGATGACTTTCTGGGTTGTCTCCGCCAGGGGGGTGTAGGCTACCTTCTTGACCTCTTCGATGGTCTTTTTACGCACCTTGGCACGGGCCGCCATACGGACCTTTTCCACCAGCTGGGTCTTGATCTCGTCCGCACCGTCGTAGATGTTGGAGTGGGGCTTGGCCACATAGTCCACCGCACCCGCCTCCAGGGCATCCAGGGTCACCTGGGCACCCTGGCGGGTCAGGGAGGAGACCATGACCACCGGCGTCGGCATATAAACCATCAGCTTTTTCAAAAAGGAGACCCCGTCCATTCGGGGCATCTCAACGTCCAGACAGATCACATCCGGACGCAGCTCGACCACCTTGTCACGGGCGACATAAGCATCGGGGGCGACCCCCACGACCTCAATACCCGGAGCGGCATCGAGAATCTCCTTGACCACTGCCCTGGCCGTTGCGCTGTCATCGACGATCAATACCCGTATCGACATTTTATTTCACCCCTGTAGTTGTTTTTGAACTCTCGGTATATTTCAAAAGGACCTTCCCAAGGTCGCTGTGCATGAGGATGCGACGGCCCACACCGCCACCCGTGTCCTCAGCCACGATGGGAATATGATACTGTTTTAGCAGTTCCTTGGCAATAATGACGTTCTTTTTCCCGATCATCATGCTCTCCAGCTGGGTATCGTGGATATTGGCCCCGCCGAAGAGTTTGGCTTCCATATTGTGAAGATGGCAGCCGATGTTTTCCATATTTTCGATCATTCGGGGGATAGAAATATTCCCGAATTTTGGTGTTTGCAGCCCGTTACCGTTCCACAGCGGAAGGAGATAGTGGTTCATGGCGCCCACGCGTTCGACCCGGTCAAAAAGACAGACCGCAACGCATGAACCCAGTACCGTGGTAATCTCCGTGGGTTTGATCCCCACGAAAATCTCCCCTGCGTGGATAAACTTTCTTGGTTTAATTTCCATAATCTTACATCTCAACCATTTCGTCGCCGCCAAAGTCATCAAACATAAACTCATTGGAGCCGATGCTGCTGCTGGCACTCGCCGGATCAATTTTAGGCAGGCTTACCGTAAAGACGGTGTGGCCCTTTTTGCTTTCGTAATCGATATCGCCGTCCAATGCCTCGACAAAGGCGCGGGTTACGCTTAAGCCCAGACCGAGTCCGGAGTAGGGGCGGGTTTCACCGCTGTGGAACTGGGCAAAGCGGTTGTAGATATCTTTTTTATCCGCCACGCTGATCCCCTCGCCGCTGTCTTCGACGGTAATGATAAAGGCCTCCGGAGCGCTCTTAAAGACCACCTTCACCGATTTCTCAGGATAGGAGAATTCGCAGGCGTTGGAGACCAGGTTGAGCAGAATCATGTAAAGCTTCTGCGTGTCACTGACAAAGGTCTCGGTAGTCTGTACTTCGATACCCACCTTGAGGTTTTTGTCTTTGATAAGGTATTGGAAGGTATCCAGCGTGTCGCTAAAGAGACTTTGCATGTTGATGGTAGAAAAGTCGTTGGCAATTTCACCCGCTTCGATCTCCGTGGCGGAGAAGATGTTTTTGAGGTGGAAATCGAGACGCAAAAGCTCCAGGTGCATCATCTGTGACATGGACTCGAACTTGTCCTGATGCTGCTTTTGCACCAGCTTGTTGCTGATGTTGAGCAGGGTGGAGATGGGGTTGTTGAACTCATTTTTAATCAGGGAGAGAAACTTGGATTTGGTCGCTTCCGCCTCTTTGGTCTTCTCATTCATATCCAAGAGCTTCTTGGTCATGAACTCCATCTCCTGGATGGATGCCTCTTTCTCGGCGAAACGTCGCGAAATCTCTTCTAAAAGTTCCGCATCCTTAACATCGTGCAGTGTGGGCATAAATCATCCTTTGTTTAGATTTTTCTGTAGATCGCCGACTGAACCAGCTTGAACTGGCTGTTTTGTCGGGTAATGGACTCGGAGTGGCCGAGCAGTAGCAATCCGCCGGGGGCCAACAGGCTGTGAAACCGGTTGATCAGCTCATCCCTGGTCGGTCCGTCAAAATAGATCATGACGTTTCGGCAGAAGATGATGTCAAAACTGTTTTTGAAAATGGAGAAATCCCCCCGTACCAGGTTGAACATCCGATAGAGGATCATGTGGCGCAGCTCGTCATTAACCTGATACGACACCCCGTCACTGGACTTGATTTTTGTAAAATAACGCGTCAGAAAGACCTTGGGCATGGCCCCGATATCCTTTTCGCTGTAAATGCCCTGGATCGCGTGGGCGAGGACTTTTGTATCGATATCCGTGGCCAGAAACTTGATGTCCCACTCACGGAAATTGTGTAAATGCTCATGTAGGAACATGGCGATACTGTAGGGCTCCTGCCCCGTCGAGGAGGCCGACGACCAGATGCGCAGTTTTTTGTTGGGCTTGGTCTGGTGCAGGTTGCCCAGATACTCCTCCAAAAACTCCCACTGGGCCGCCTCTCTGAAAAAGGAGGTAACGTTGGTGGAAATGGCACTCAGCAGCCTGAGCAGCTCGTCGGCATTTTTTCCCTCATCAAGGAACTCATAATACTCCGTAAAGGTCTGCATGTTGAGTTCCCGAACCCGCTTCGAGAGGCGGGCTTGAACCATGGTGGCTTTTTTGTCGTGTAACGAAATCCCGGTCTCCCGATAGATGAGAGACTGAAAGAGCTTGAACTCCTTCTCGGTAATCTCAGCGTTCATGCACTTACACCGTTATCCCTTCAATGTTGAGGATCAGGGCGACTTCGCCGTTGCCCATGACTGCTCCTCCGGAAATTTCGCTGATCTGGCTCATGGCCTTGCCCAGGCTCTTGATAACAACCTGCTGGCGACCGACCAGTTCGTCGACCAGAATGGCAAATTTGCCACCGTCGTTCTCCACGCATACCAGGGTAGAGTTCGTTACCGGCGGTCTTTCATCGCTAAGTTCCAGGCGATTGGCCAGGCGCACCACGGGGAGAATATCTTCACGCAGCTTGACGAATTCGCCACGCCCCTGGGCCGTATGGACGATATCTTCCGTCGGGCGGAAGGATTCGAGGATGGAGAGGGTCGGGATAATAAAGATCTCGCCTGCGCTTTTTACCAGCATGCCGTCGATAATCGCCAGGGTTAGCGGAAGCATGATTCTAAAGACGGAACCCTCTCCCTGCTTGGATTCGATCTCGATCTTGCCGCGCATGTTTTCGATGAAGTTGCGTACCACATCAAGCCCCACGCCCCGTCCGGAGATGTCGCTGATCTTTTCCGCGGTGGAGAAACCGGCCTGCATGATAAAGGCAAAAATCTGCTGTTCACTAAGCTCGCCGTGGTCCTCTTCGATCAGGCCGTTTTTAATCGCTTTGGCCAGAACGACCTCTTTGTTAATTCCACGGCCGTCATCGGCAATTTCAATCACGATATTGCCGCCGCGGTGGTAGGCGCCCAGGGTGACCTGGCCCTCGGCACTTTTGCCCACGGCGACACGGTCCTGCGGCGTTGCCTCCAGGCCGTGGTCGATGGCGTTACGGATGAGGTGAATCAACGGATCGGAGAGCTGATCGACCATGGTTTTATCGATCTCCGTATCTTCCCCGAAGGAGATCAGGTGCACCTCTTTGCCCACTTTCTTACTGGCGTCGCGCACGACCCGCTTCATCTTGTCAAAGGTGTCGCGGATCGGTACCATGCGCAGGCTCATGACCCGGTTTTGAATCAGCCGGGTGATCTTGGAGAGGGTCTCGATGGTCTTGCCGACATGCTCGTCGCCCAAATTTTTGATGACGTCATTTTCCGCCAGAAAGTTCTGGGCAATAACCAACTCGCCGATGGAGTCAAAAAGCTCGTCCAGCTTGGCCGTATCGATCTTGACGAAGGAGCGTTTCTCATCCTTGTGCGCCGCGGCAGGGCCTTCGCTGCTCTCGGCAGCCGCTTTGGCCGCCGGCGTGGAAGGTGCTGAAGGTGCGGCGGGTGCCGGTTTTTTTACCTCTGCGGGAGCCGCCGGTTTAGGCTCCGGAGAAGCGGGAGACGGCACAATTTCCTGCTCTTCGGGTTCATCGTCACGTTCATCTTCGATGACTTCGTTTTTGGAACCTTTCTCTTTTTT
>QKHD01000084.1 GCA_003250175.1 Helicobacteraceae bacterium | reverse complement strand
CATTGTCGTTCAGGCTGCTCCACTCCTCTTTGCCCAGGCTCAGCCGACCCATGAGGGCGTAATCGAACAGATAATCCGTCGCCCCTTCCATTTTGACGTTTTTATCCGCCTTGGTCAGGGCGCCGTCACGGAGTACGCCCGTGATGTAGGCGACCTTTTCCTTGATCAGCTTGGTCAGATCGTCCGTGTCGGCCGCCATAGCCGGAAGGCTCAACAGCAGCACTACCATGAGGTTCTTGATCAGATGTTTCATACACTACTCCTCGATTTTCTTTTTTCTGGATTGTTCGTAAATGTTTTTAAAGAAGGGGTAGAGGTCCACCGCGTCTTTTTTCAGGCTCTCGTAGGCTTCGATGTTAAAGGAGCCGTCGTTGAGGTAGTCAAAGGACTTGACCACCCAGCCCTGCTCTTCCGAATTTACCGCGTTGTAGAAGCGGTCTTTATTATACACCAGGGGGTCGACCTCCCAGTCGCCTGCCATGGAGAGGGTGTCGCGCAGGTTCGACGGCCCCAAGAGCGGCAGTACGATATGAGGCCCCGCCCCCACGCCCCAGTAGCCCAGGGTCTGGCCGAAATCCTCGTCGTGGGCCTCCAGGCCGAACCAGGACTTCGCCGGGTCAAAAAAGCCGAGCAGGCCGATGGTGGTGTTGATCACAAACCGGCCCGTCTCCTCCAGGGTGTTTTTAAACTTCAGTTGCAACAGGTTGTTGACAAAACGCAGAGGAAAGGTCAGGTTGTTAAAAAAGTTGCTGATCGCAACCCGGCCGTCCTCCGGAACCACATAGCGGTAGCCCCGCCCCACGGGAAAGAGCACGTGGGTGTAGAAGGCGTCGTTAAAACTGGTCATGGCCCGGTTGTACCCGCTGAGCGGGTCGGACTCATCCTTGATCTCCTGGGCCTGGAACTCCGCCTCGAAGTCGTCGAACTCGTCGGCGGCCTCTTCAGTTTGCACTGCCGCCTGGGGGGCCGGCGCCGTTGTTTCGGCGGCGGGTGCGGGCTCGGTTTTGCCCGCGCACCCGCCCAGTACCAGAAGCAGGCCCAAAAGGGCCGCCCAGTTGTGTATCCGTTTCATCCGCGCTATCCTATTTAATCCATCGTGCGTTCGTAATATTTTTTCATCCAGCGATCCACCGGAGAGAGCAGTTTATAGATCGCCGGAACCACCAGCAGCGTCAGCAGCATGGAGGAGACAAGTCCCCCGATCACGGCCGTTGCCATGGGGGCGTTGCTCTCGCTGCCGTATCCGGAGGAGAGCGCCAGCGGCAGCATCGCAAAGACCATCGCGAAGGTGGTCATGAGAATCGGCCGCAAACGTTTTTCGCCCGCCTTGACGATGGCATCGTCCACCGCACTGCCTCGGGCAATCTCCTGGTTGGCAAAGTCTACCAAAAGTACCCCGTTTTTACCGACCATACCCATGAGCAGGATGATCCCGATCATGGCAAAAAGGCTGAAACTCATCCCCGTCGTAAAGAGGGCGATGAGCACCCCGATAAAGCTCATGGGCAGCGCCATCATGATGATAAAGGACTGGATCACCGATTCATAGAGCGACGCCAGAATGAGGTAGATGAGCAAAAAGGCCAGGCCCAGCGCCACGCCGAAGGCCTTGTTGGACTTTTTCATCTCCTCCGCCATCCCGCTGAAACGGTAGGCTACATCCGAAGGCAGCAGCTCGGCGATGTGGGCTTCCGTGTGGGCCACCGCATCCCCCAGGGGGATTCCGGAGAGGTTGGCCAGGACGGTCACCTGACGCATCCGGTCAAGACGGAAGATGGAGGACGGCCCCATCCCTGCGTCAAACTTCACCAGACCTTCCATATAGACGTACTCTCCGGAGGCGGTTTTGAGTTTGAGGCGCTTGAGGTCGTCGATCTTCTCGCGGAAATTATCCCCCAGACGGAGCGTAATGTCGTACTGGCGGCCGTTTTGTTCAAACTGGCTGATGGCCATGTCGGAGGAGAGCGCCGTATTGATCGCATCGGCGATGTCCTTGACGCTGACTCCGGCCTTGGCCGCGTTGGCCCGGAGGATTTCGATTTTCAGCTCCGGCTTGCCCGCTTCGTAGTTGGTGTCGATCCCCACGATGCCCGGTTTTTCCGCCAGCATCGCCTTAACCTTTTGCGCACTCTCTTCGAGCACCTTCAGATCATACCCCTGCAAGATCAGCTGAAAGGGTTCGCTGTCGCCCCCGCCCCGGATGTTGGGAATATCGGAGACGGTCAGGAAGAGCCCTTCGGCCCCTTCGAGCTGCTTACGGAAACGGTCGATCACCTCGGCCTGTTTCTCCTTGCGCTGCTTGGCGTCCTTGATCTTGACGTAGATCCGCGCCTTGTGGATATCCTTGGCGGTGTTGTAGGCGATCTTGTTGTTCACATACTCCACCAGGCTGTCTTCCTGCAGGGTCTGGACGATGCGCTCCGTCTTTTGGCGCATCTCTTCGAGGGAAATGCCCACGGGGCCTTTGATGTTGATCTCGAACTCGCTCTTATCCTCTTTGGGGACGAAGTCCATCCCGATGCCGCCGGCTAATGAAAAGGAGCCGAACAGCACCATAAAGGTAATGACCAGGGTCTTGATCCGGTGCTTGACGGCGAGGCTGAGGATTTTGACGTAGGTGGCGTCGATCTTGGCAAAGATCGGCTCGCTCATGTGGTAAAACTTGCTCTCGCCCTTTTTCAGCACCCGCGCCGCCACGGCGGGGATAAACATCACCGCCACCAGATAGGAGATAACAACCCCGCTGGCCACGGTCACGGCAAAGGAGTTAAAAAACTGTCCCACGATGCCGCCCATGAAGGCGACGGGAATAAAGACCGCCAGCAGCATGGAGGAGATCGCCATAACGGAGAAGGCGATCTCTTTGATCCCGTAAAAGGCCGCTTCGAAGTTCTCCATGCCCGATTCGAGCTTTTTGTAGATGTTTTCGATGACGACGATGGCGTCGTCGATAAAGATCCCGATGGCCAGGGTCAGACCGATGAGGGTCATTTTGTTCAGGTCATATCCAAAAGCATCCATCATAAAGAAGGTTCCGATGATGGAGGTCGGGATCGCCACGGAGGCAACGATGGTCGCCGTCACGTTGCGCAGGAACATAAAGACGATAAAGATCGCCAGCAGCGAACCGTAGACAAGGTCAAACTCCACCTGCGCGAGAGAGGCAAGGATAAAGTCCGAGGTGTCATTGAGCGGCTGCAGGGTCACTTCGGAGCCCACCGCCTTTTGCAGCTGGGGCATCACCTCTTTGACGCCGCGGATAATATCCACGGTGTTCTCTCCGGAGATCTTCTGAATCTCCAGCAGCACCCCTTTGGTGCCGTTTAGGGAGCTGTAGCTGGTCTCATCCTCCAGGTCGTCCACGACCCGGGCGACATCTTTGAGGCGCACCCCGTCCATGATCTTGATGTTTTGCAGCTCGTCCAGAGTCTTGGCGTCGCCCTCGGTTTTAACGAGCAGCTCCCGCTCCGTCCCGATCAGCTTCCCGCCGCTTTTTTTCAGGTTTTCCCGCATGATGATGTTGTTGAGCTCCTGGATGGAGAGGCCGTATTTGTTCATCATAAACGGGTCGGGGTAGATCTTGATCTGGCGGTCGCGGTAGCCCACGACGTTGATACTTCCCACGCCCGGAATCCGCTGGATGCGGGGCTTGATCCGCTCGTCCACCAGCATCATCAATTCACCCGGCGCCTTGGTTTCCGAAGCGACAAAGAGCCCCAGTACCGCGGCCCCGCCGACGTCGAGCTTGCTGACAAGGGGTTTTTCCACGTCGCTGGGCAGCATGGCGGCGGAGACCTTGTCCCGCACGTCGTTGGCCGCCTCGTCGATGGGGCGCTCCATATAAAACTGGACGATGACCGTACTCATCCCCTGGCTGGAGGTGGAGATCAGTTTGTCGATGCCGTCGATGGAAGAGACCGCCTCTTCGATGACGTCCGTAACCTTACTCTCCACCGTCTCCGGATCGGCGCCGTAGTAGGCGGTGTTGATGGTGACCATGGGCAGGTCGACATTGGGAAAGAGCCCCACCGGCATGCTTTTGAAACTCATCATCCCGAAAAGCAGCAGGGTCACCACCCCCATCAGGGTCGTGATGGGGCGGTTGATGGCAAATTTGTACATATTATTTTACCTCGATGTATCCGTCGCCAAAGAGACCCGGAAGGAGCCCTTCGGTGTAGACTTCCGCCTTGACGTTGCGGCTCTTTTTATCGGAAACGGGGTAGATCTTGGCGATCTCGCCCTTAAACTCGCCCTCGACCCCGTCCACGCGGTAGGTAAAGGCGTCGCCCACGGCGACCGTTTTCCAGTGTTTGGCGTCGAATTTCAGCACCATCTTGCGCTTGCCGCTGCTGATAAAATCCATCAGCGTCGTCAGCTGCACGCCGCTCACCCCGTCGCCCACTTCGACGAAGCGTCCGGAGACGGTGCCGTCAAAGGGGGCCTTGAGGTAGGTTTTTTCCAGCAGAATCTTGCTGATGTGCAGGGCCGCTTCGGCGCGCTGGAAGTTGGCTTCGGCGGTCTCTTTGTCGTAGAGGTATTTTTCGTACTGGTCTTTGTCGATGACATCTTTGATCTTGGTGTAGCGGGCGAAGACGCGGCGCGCGTGCTCCATGCCGATCTTGGCGGCTTGGTAGTCCGCACTCGCCTGGGCCACGGCGGCCTTTTCCTGGGAGTTTTCCAGCACCAGCAGCACATCGCCGGCCTTGACCGTGTCACCCACGTCGGCCTTGATCTCGCCCACAATGCCCGACTGGGTCAGGGCAAGACTCGCCTCCTGGTTGGCTTCCACGTCAAAGGTCGCGTAGACCCGCTCTTGAGAACCGCTCAGAACCGATACCGTCAGGGCCGCAAGGGCCAGCATTTTCATTTTCATTGTACAAACTCCTTGATCTCTTTGGCTGCGTAGTAATAGTAGGCTGCTTTTTCGTATTCGTAATTGTTCAGTGACTGGTCATACATGGCCTGGGCCTCGTATTTGTCGCTGAGGGCGTCGAGGTAGGTGACGTTGTCCACGACGTTGGCCTGGTACTTTTTCTGGATAAAGGCAAAGGTCCGGTCCGCCGCCGTCTTGCGCGCCTTGGCCGCCTGGATGCTGCTCTTGGCGGTTTTAAGCGACTCGCCCGCCAAAAGCAGGTCGCGGGCGGCTTTGGTCTTTTGGTAGGTGTACTGGCTTTCCAGCTTTTTCTTCTGGAGCATCACCGCCTCTTTTTCTTTGGATTTGGCAAAGAAGTCAAAGAGTGTCATGCTAAGCCCCACGGTGATCTTGTTCTGGGCATCCATCATCTCCACGGGGAAGCCCATGGTGTCCAGGTTTTGATAGTCATAGGTGCTGTAGCTGTCTTCGACGAAGAGCTTGGGCAGGTAGTCGCCGTGGGACTGGCGGGCCTTGTAATCCATGGAGAGGATGTTCTGCTCCATGGCCTTGAGGTCCTTGCGCTCCACAAAGTCCGCCGGAGCCGGCTCCGCAAAACGGGAGGGTTCCAGGGTGTCGATGGTCATGCCGGCGATGGTCTCCAGGTTGGACACGGAGCGGTCGTAGGAGAGCTTGAGCATGTGCAGCTCGTAATCGTTCATCGCCTTGGAGGCCTTCATACGCTCCAGGCGATCTTCGGAGACGCTGCCTGCTTCCAAAAAGCGCTCCAGCCGCTTGACCTCGGCTTCGAGCTGCAGCCCCTTTTGCTCCTTGGATTTCATATCTTCCTGGAGGTTTCGGCAGCTGTAGTAGAGCTTGGCGATATCGAGGGCCTGGGAGTTTTTAAAGTGCTCGCTGGAGAGTTTGGCCGCCTCGTAGGCCGCCTCTTTCTCATCCAGCATGTTTTCGCGTTTAAAGCCGTCAAAAAGCACCAAGGAAGCGGTCAGGTTGCCCACGGTGGTGGTCTCCGCCTGGAAGGCGCTGGTCTCGTCCACCGTCTGCTGCGAATAGCTGGCCGTGACTTTCGGCAGGTAGGCCCGCTTGACGGCGCTCAGCGCACTCTGGGCCGATTCGGCTTCGTAGTCGTAGCTCTTGGCCATGTCGGAACGCTCCCCGGCTTCGAGCAGGGTTTTGAGGTCGACGCCAAACAGCACCGACGGCATGAGCGCGGCCAAAAGGATGATTGCTGCTTTTGTTTTCATCGTTTGATCCCATCAATAAAAAAGTCGACCACTTCGTCGGCTTTGTCCCGGAACTCGTAGCGTTCATCCGTGGCCCAGCGTTCGATATAGCCATTTCCCAGGGCCTTGAAGTTATAGGCCATCTGGATAAAGTCGTTGTTTTTCAGCGGTACGGTTTGGTTGAGTTCTTCCAAGACCGACGCGATCAAAATGTAGATATGTTCCATGGGGCAGTTTTTTGCCACCGATGCCTGTACCAGGAACATGGGGTTTTTGTTGAGCATCTCCCGGATGTTGTTGGTTCTTCGGGTCATGTACTCGAATTTTTTCCGTGCCATGGCCCGGAGCTTTTCTATGGGTTCGGAAATGGTGGCCAGTTCTTCTTGCAATTCGCGAAAAATCCGCTCCATCTCTGCATTGATAAACTCGCTGAAAAGCCCCTCTTTATTTTCGAAAAAACCGTAGATCGTTCCGATGGAGACCTCCGCCTCCTTGGCGATGGCGGAAATCTGGGTGGCGTCGTAGCCGGTCTCCGTAAAGTGGCGTCCGGCCACTTCAAGGATATGGCTGCGCTTGAGGTTTGCGATTTCGTCTTTCATAAGGCGTAAAATCTCCGTGAGTAATCTGATTCGTATCCGGTAATCCTATTACTCTGTAACTTAATTCAAACTTAAATTAGAGAAATTTTATCCCCTTTCCTTCCCGGTAGCTCCGGAGCATGAGCAGCAGGTTCACACCCCCGGCCAAAAGCTCCACGCCCTGCACCGTATAAAAGCGTGCGCCGTACGCTCCGGAGGCGGAGAGATCGGCCAAGATATAGGCGCAGGGAACCAGCACCAGCAGACCGTTTAACGCAATAATCGGCATGCGCCGCCGCTTGCTCCGGATCAAGGCGTGCTCGCGCCCTTTGGCCAGCAGCGCTCCGGAGATGCCCGCCGCCGCCATGGCGGGAACGAGCAGAAAGACTCCGTACCAGATCAGCTGTTTGATTCTCGCGATCTCCTCCGGATAGCCGAGAAGCTCCACCAGAATCGTCGCACCCATAAAGGTCATGATCAGACCCAAAGCCAGACGGGTGCTGGCCTGATGCAATCTCCGGATCATGGCCGCTCCTTGCCAAAGCGCAGCGTGCCGCCAACGGTGAGATGCGCATCCGCTTTTTTGACGATCCCCATGGCGACCGTGGGGCGCTCGATACCGAAATCCGCGTAGGCAACCGAAACAGCGCCTTCCACAAGCATACCCTCTTTCAGACGCGTCCAGGTGACATTCATATGCACCGCCCGCTTCACGCCCCGCACCTGCAACACGCCGGATAGCACGCCGCTGCCCTGGGCCGTTTCATCGACCCCCAGCAGGCTCTCTATGGTAAAGCGGATCGGTTCATCCCCCAAAATCTCCGCGACGTGGGTGTCGCGCCGACCGTTATCGGTACGGAACCCCCCGCTGGCAATGGTGATTTCACCCCGCTGCCAATCCGGAGCGATGCTGCCTTCGATCTGGCGGTTGGTTCCTTTGATATGGTCATCCCCCACCAGAAAAAAGGTGGTGGTCGCCTCAAAATAGACCCGGCTTTCCGGCAAAACTTTATACTCCGATGCCGCCAATGAGAGTACCCAGAGGGTCAGAATGGTCATCGTTTTCATGGTAACTCCTTATTGTTATACTATTAATAATTAATGCATTAACTATTTGGGTAAAAAAATCCTACCCCAGATTGTGGTGGATTTTTACCAGTACGTCAAAGGCGGCTCGGGCGTCGGCGTCGCTGACGCCGCCCAGGGCCTTGGCCAGGGTGGTGCGGGCCTTTTCGACCACGTCGTGCTCCAGCCCCTTGGCCTTGTCCGTTAAAAAGATGCGGTAGGCGCGGCGGTCGGTTTCGTCGCGCTCGCGGATGACCAGCTCCTTGGCCGCCAGGCGGTCGATGAGCAGGGTGATCTCCGCACCGTTTTTAAAGGTGCGCTCCGCGATCTCCTTCTGGCTGAGCCCGTCCTCTTCCCAAAGGCGTTTGAGAATGGCGAACTGCACCCCCGTGATCCCGTAGGGACGCAGGGCGTGCTCCAGCTCTTTTTTCAGCGCCAGCGCCGCCCGGTTGATTACAAAACCCAGGGATTGGTCCAGAAGGTCAAACATCGTCACTCCAAAATAGTTAATGTGTTAACTATATCGTTTTTGACGCACTCAGTCAAGTTTAAACAGTTTATCTCTGCGAAATGACTGGATTTTTTTTGTAAAATTCACTACCATAAGGGTCTTTCGGGGGAGAAATATGAAGTTTTTTTATCTCATGTTCAAGCTGCTGACCATTATCGGTATGACCGAGATCGTCATGATGGTTGCGCTCAACTACACCGTCAGCTCGCCCATGGCCCGCGACCTGATCGACTCCTTTTTCCTTCCCGTCGCCGCCGCGCCGATGATCTACTGGTTTGTCATCCGCGATATCCAGCGTGAATTCAGCAACTTTATCGCCTTCGAGTCGCTCATTCTCTCCCTCTCCAACCGCTTTATCGACCCCAAAAACATCCGTGTCGAACAAGAGATCGAGACGGCGCTCCGCCAGATCGGGGAGTTTTTGAAGATCGACTCCGTCTCCTTTATGCTCTTCTCCCCAAACGGCTTTCGCATCCAGGAGGTGCACCAGTGGTCGAGCCACCCCATTTTTTCCAACAAGCTGGCCTTTTTGGAGATGGACCTCCGCTCCTTTGATTGGTTCATGGGGGAACTTGACGCCAACCGTCCGGTCATGATCGATACGACCCACTCCCTTCCGGAGCATGCCAAGAACGAACAGGCCGTCATGGCCAAACTCAACATGAAATCCCTGCTCGTACTCCCCGTGCACACCCGGGGTACGACGCTGGGCTTTTTAAGTTTCGGCTCCTACAGCCGCCCGGTCACCTGGTCGCTGCGGGACAAGACCCTGCTGGGCGTGGCGGGGGAGATGTTTACCAACCTGCTGATCCGCCAACGTGAAAACGCCGACCTGCGCAAACTCTCCACCGCCCTGGAACACGCGGCGGACAATATCATCATCACCGACGTCAACGGCATTATCGAGTATGTCAACCGCGCCTTCGAAACCTACACGGGCTACACCCGCGAAGAGGCCCTGGGCAAACGCCCCAACATCATCAAGTCCGACCGCATGCCCATCTCCTATTACGAAGAGCTCTGGCAGACCATCACCGCCGGGCGGAGCTTTAACGGCACGGTGATCAACCGCCGCAAAAACGGCGAACTCTATTATGAAGAGAAGAGCATCACCCCGCTGATCAACGCCAACGGCGTCATCACCCACTTTGTCTCCACGGGCAAAAACGTCACCAAGCAAAAAGAGCTGGAAAACGAGCTGCTCAGCCTCAATGCCAACCTCCAGCACCAGGTGGAGGAGGAGATCGCCAAACGCCACCAGTCCTTCCGCCTGCTGGAAAACATCTACAAAGGCTCCATCATCGGCATCGTTCTGGCGGACACCTCCGGAACGATCCTCGAGGCCAACCCCGGCTTTGCCCGCATGCTGGGCTATGACCCAGAGGAGCTGGTGGGCATGAGCTTCGGCGAGCTCACCCATCCGGACGATCTCAACCGCAACGCCGAGCTTTTTGCCCAGGTGCTCTCCGGAGAGACCGACCACTACAGCATGCAAAAGCGCTACATCGCCAAGGACGGCCGTATCGTCTGGGGCAAGCTCATTGTCCGCACCATTAAAAACGGCAGCGACATCGACTATATCCTGGCCATGGTCGAAGACATCACGGAGATCGTGGCCATGGAGGAGACCAACCGCGTCAGAGAAGAGCTCATGACCCACCAGTCCAAGATGGCGGCCATGGGCGAGATGATCGGGGCCATCGCCCACCAGTGGCGCCAGCCCCTTAACGCCCTCAACCTCATTCTCCAGGACCTCGAAGACGCCCAGGCCTACAACGAGCTCGACGCCGCCTACCTGGGCCGCTCCGTGGGCAAATCCAAGGAGCAGATCACCTTCATGTCCAAAACCATCGACGATTTTAGGAACTTCTTCAAACCCTCCAAGGAGAAGGTCGCCTTCTGCATCGAAGAGAAGATCGACGAGGTCTTCGGGATTATCGAATCCCAGATCCGCCACAACGACATCACCATCCGCTTCGACCGGCCCAAGGAGTCGACGGAGGTCTTTGGGCTGGCCAACGAGTTCAAGCAGGTGGTGCTCAACATCGTCAACAACGCCAAGGACGCCCTCATCGCCTCCCGAGAGGAAGCGCGCCGCATCGACGTTTCCGTCAGCTGTGACGCGACCAACTTTATCGTGGTCATCCACGACAACGCCGGAGGCATCCCCGAGGGCATCATGGAGACCCTGTTCGAACCCTACGTCACCACCAAGGGCGAGAGCGGCACGGGCGTGGGTCTGCACATCGCCAAGATCATCATCGAAGAGCACATGGAGGGCCGCCTCACCGCCCACAACGATGACGAAGGCGCCACCTTCACCATCACCCTGCCCCGGTAATTTTTTCACACCTCGCACCCCCCGCTATTCTTACATTGTTAGTTATATATAAAAATATACAATGACTCCGGAATTGATTAAAAATTGTGCAGAATTTGCACATAAAACCCGCAATTTACGTAGATTTATCAGTTTTAATTCGTTATATTCTAAAGTAAATAACGTACAAGGATATTTCGATGTTCCGCATCTCTGCTTCCCTCTCTCTTACGGCGGTGCTCTCGTTGGGTGCACTCCAGGCTGACGAGCTTCAGGTTCTTGACACCCTCGAAGTCAACGCCTCCAAGTCCCAGACGTCGCCCTACGGCACCTACCTCAACAACACCCACGTCATCGACCACCAGACGGTGCAGCGTCTGGCCGGCGAAGGGGGTTCGAACTTTAACAAGATTCTGGGCATGCTCCCCTCCGTCAACAGTGAAAGCCACGACCCCTACGGCCTGACCCAGGATCAAAACACTCTGCGGGTCCGAGGCCAAGTGGGCGATTCTTTTAGCCGGGCGGCCAACACCATCGAAGGGGTACCCTTCAGCATCAACGTCGGCAACGGCGCGGGCGGCTACCTGACCGACCTGGAAAACATCTCCGCCATGGAGTTTTTTAACGGGATCATCCCCTCCAACCAGGGGTTTGGCCTGGGCAACACCGCGGGCAGCCTGAATCTCCGCCTGAACAAGCCGGGTAACGACTTCGGCCTGCGATTCAAACAAGCCGTGGGCAGCGACGCCTTTACCAAGAGCTACGGCCGGATCGATACGGGCATGGTCAACGGCTTTGGCGGTTTTGTCTCCGCATCGACCGGCAGCAACGACAAATGGCGGGGCGAAGGCGAAATCAGCCGCGACAACCTCTCCGCCATGGTCAGCGCCAAGGGCGAAAGCTACCGCGTCGATTTTTACGGCGCGCACAACAGCTTTGACCGCCACGAGTACCGCGCACTCAGCTACGCCCAGACCCGGGATCTTGGCGCCAACTACACCAGTGACTACACCACCCAGATCACCGGCACCGCCGCCCAGGATATGTACTACTACGACTTTAACAAACAGGCTTCCGACGAGTATTTTTATATGCTGAACGTCGAAAGCAAGGTGGGCGACGGGGTGCTCCGCTTTAAACCCTACACCTTCGGCAACGACGGCTACCGCATGTTCGGCAGCGCCGGTGCCGTGATGAAAATGTCCCTGGTGCAGGATGTCGTGGGCGGCTCTTTGGAGATGAACTATCCCCTTGCGGACGGCACGCTGATCGCGGGCTGGTGGTACCAAAGCGGTGAGATGACTCCCCCTCCGGAATTGCAGAAAAAATACACCATCAACCCCGATGGCTCCCTCACCTACGCCGCCACCACCATGCTGACCAAGGTGGATGACCGTATCTCCAGCTCGCCCTACGTCGCCTACGCCAAAAAGGGCGATGCTCTCTCCTACAACGTAGGGGTGCGCTACCTTGATTTTGCCTTCCCGGCGGTCGTGGGCTACAACACCGCGGGACTTCCGGAGGCCACCTACGGCGACGATCTCTACGCCCAGACCACGGAAAAAACCGGCATGAAGGTCGATGCCTCCCATGCCAAGCTGCTGCTGCCCAGCCTGGCACTCAGCTACAAGACCACCCCCTCCATGACCTACCGCGGCGGCTACAGCCGCAACTACGCCAACCCGTGGCAAGGGCCGCTCTGGTCGGTCTATAACTCCAACACCGCCGCCTTTACCACGGCGGGCATCACCCTGCAGGACCTGTGGGACGACCTCAAGCTTGAAACCGCCGACACCCTGGAGATGGGCGCCAAATACGAAGTGGCCGCCGGGTACCTTGCCCCGACGCTCTTTTATTCCCAGATCAAAAACAAACAGACCACCGTCTACGACCCCAACGTCGGGCTGAGCTACTACGGCAGCGGCGCGGAGGCCACCTCCTACGGAATCGAGCTGGAGGGCGGATACGCCTATAAAAACATGGAGTTCTTCGCCTCCACCTACTACAACCGCTACACCTTTGACGACGACATCAAAACCCAGACCGGCTTCACGGAAGCTGCGGGCAACCAGGTTCCCGACGTGCCCAGATACGGTGTCAAGGCCGGGATGACCTACGAAATGGGCGACCTGACCCTAACCCCCACCATCCGCTATCTCGGTGCCCGGTACGGTGATGTGAACAATGCCGAACAGGCCGACGCCTACTACGTCGTCGATCTCGGTGCCGCCTACAGCGCCAAAAACCTCTGGGGCTTCAAGGAAGTGGCCGCATCGTTTATGGTGCAAAACCTCACCGACGAAGCGTACATCGGGGTCGTGAAAAACTCCCTGGATGACACCACCACCGGGGCCACCACCTACTACCAGGGTGCGCCGCTCAGCGCCACGGCAAGCCTCTCCTTCTTCTATTAAGAGCCCCCGTGTTGCGATTGCTTCTTACTTTTTGTGTTCTGCTGCTCCCCATCTTAGCGGGGGAGCGCACCCTTAGCGACATGGCGGGCCGCACCGTCACCCTTCCCGAAAACGTCACCAGGGTCGTTACCATCGGCGGGACTCCCGCGCTGAATACCTTCATCTTTGCCATGGGCAAGGGGGAGACGATTAAAAACGGCATCGGCGACTCCAAGCTGCGACGCATGCCCTTCTGGAAACACCAGGCCTACTTCGCTCCGGAGATCTTCACCCTGCCCCAGGTCTCCTCCCAACCGCCCCAGTGGATCCCCGACATGGAAAAACTGGCCGCCATCCCCTTTGACGTGGGCTTTGTCAACGACCCCGTCATGGCCGAACAGCTCACCAAAAAAGGGTTCCCCGTCGCCGTGGTCAACTGGCAGGGGGCGGATAGCATCCAAAAAAGCATGGATTTTCTGGCCGCCGTCTACAACGAACCGGAGCATGCCGTCCGCTACCGCGCCTACTACCAAAACGTGCTGATGCGCGTAGCCCACGCCATGAAGGGCTACTCCGGAGCCAAACGCTCCGGACTCTACCTGCGCCTGGAAACCCTGAGCCTCCCCATGGTGACCACCGCCAATACGGTGATTCAACATGCGGGCGGCGTCGCCAGTGCGGCGGAGATTCCCGTCGAACACGCCACCATCAACATCGAAAAGCTCCTCACCTGGAACCCCGACACCCTCTTTGTCTGGAGCAAAAAAGACCAGATGGCGGCTTATTCCGACCCCAAATTTGCCAACCTCAAGGCCGTTAAAAACCGTAACATCCACATCACCCCCATGGGCACACATATCTGGATGCACTACACCCCCGAACAGCCCCTGGCCATACTCTGGGCGGCAAAAAAACTCTATCCGGAGCGGTTTGAAACCCTGAACCTCAAGGAGGAGACCCGCGCCTTCTACCGCACCTTTATGAAAAAAGAGCTCACCGACGAGCAGGTGCTGGGGATTTTACGCGGCATCGGCGGCGAGGTCACCACCCCGCTACCCTAAACATATCACGATTCAAGGAGTATCCATGCAGTTTCAAAGTTTTGCCCAGTGCGCCACCAAACCCTTTCAGGGGGCCGGTGACGAGGTACGTGTTGCCGATGCCCGCATCGACATGGTCTTTCCGGAGGTGCCCTTTCCCTCCAACAAAATCTACAAGGCCCTGGGCGATGAAGGGCTTAGAAAGATGGTGGACTACCACCACTCCCTTTTGAAAAAAACCGCCGTGGGGCATCTGTTTGAGCAGGAGCCCGAGGCCTTTAAGATGGCCGTGGAGAAGACGGCGGACTTTTTTATCGAGGCCCTGGGCGGGGAGAAAAAATTCACCCCCCGGCACGGCCATCCGGCCCTGAGAGAGCGGCATTTCCGCTTTGTGATCGACGAAAAGGGGCGGGATATCTGGCTGGCCATGTACAAAAAGACGATCAAAGACCTGGCCTTTCCCAAGGAGCTGATCGAGGAGTTCTGGAACTGGATCGAGCCGCTCTCCATCCGGATGATCAACCGCCGCACCACCACCCTGCCTCCGGAGCGCTACCCCTTTGAGAGTATCAAAAGCGAATTCGGACTCTAACCCATAAAAAAAGGAACCCCCATGAAACGACTGCCCTCCCTTTTACTGCTCGTCGCCTTCTTCCTCGCCGGCTCGCTGGCCGCCTTGGAGATCACCGACGTAACCGGCAAAAAAACCGCCTTTGCCGAGACGCCCAAAAACGCCTTCGGCTCCGCACCGCCCGTGACGTTTCTGCTCTACGCCTTTGATCCGGAGCTGCTTGTCGGCCTCAATATTCCGGCCATGAACCAGAACAACAAGGGCATGCCCGCGCTGCTGCTGGATAAGATGTTTGAACTGCCCGTTTTGGGCGGCTGGCACGGCAACGCCAAGGGGGCGAACAAAGAGAAGCTCATCGCCACCAAACCCGACCTCATCCTGGCCTGGAAAAACGACTTTATCCTGAACAAGATCGAAAAAGAGTTTGCCCCCTTTGGGATTCCCACCGTCTACATTGACCCCGACGACATCACCAAACTGCCCGCAACCCTGACCCTACTGGGCGAGCTCTTCGGCAACCCTGAGCGTGCCAAAACGCTTCGGGCGGAGACCGAGCGCATTCTGGGCCTCATCGACACCTACGCCAAAAGGGTCAAAACCCCCGCCCGCATCTACTACGCCCTGGGTGCCAACGGCCTGCAAAGTGAGTGCGAAAACTCCTTCCACGCCAGTTTTATCCCGCTCATCGGCGCCAAAAACGTCCACGCCTGCCAGCAGTCGACCCTCATCGGGATGGAGACGATCAACAAAGAGCTGCTCGTGCAGTACAATCCGGAGGTGATCATCACCCAGGACGCGGGCTTTGCCCAGTCGGTCTACGGCGATGCCCTTTTAGGCTCCCTGAATGCGGTCAAAAACAAACGGGTTTTTCTTATTCCCAAGGCGCCTTTTAACTTTCTGGACCGCCCGCCGGCCTTTACCCGCCTCATCGGGTCACTCTGGCTCATTGACAAAATCGACCCCAAATCGGGCATCGACATCCGCGCCGAAGTGCGCCGTTTTTACGACCAATTTCTCCACGTCAAGCTGACGGACAAGCAGCTGGAGATGGTGCTTAACCCCTGATCACACCCCGAAGGAGGGGAGCTTCCACCCCTTGAAATAGGCGGTCAGCCGCACCGCCACCCCCAGGGCAAACAGCACGGTCATGCTCAGCTCGTTGCGCAGCCCCAACACCTCCAGCGCCCAGACGGCGGCGGCCACCAAAATGGCCACCGTCCCGTAAAAATCCCGGCGCAGCAGCAGGGGCACGCGGTTGATCAGCACATCGCGGATAATCCCCCCGCCCACGGCGGTGACAAACCCCAGCACCACCACGCCAAAGCCCGAAAGCCCCGCCTGAATCCCGACGATCGCTCCGGAGATGCTAAAGGCCGAAAGCCCCACCGCATCGCTGATGATAAAGACCCGCATATTCTCCGCCGAGGCAAACCGCTGCAGCCGGAAGAGCAGCACCACGGCAATGGTGCCCAACACCGTCGCCGCAGGGAGCGGATCGACCAGACTGTAGGGAATCCGCCCCGCCATGACGTCGCGCAAAATCCCGCCCCCCATGGCCGTGAGGCTGGAGAGAATCACCAGGCCCAGAAGGTCGAGCTTTTTCTCCGTACCCACCAGCAGCCCCGCATAGGCAAAGGTGATGATACCGAGGGTGTCTGCGAGGGTGAAGAGGGTCATGTTCGGGGGCCTTTTTTTCTTGCATTATAGCGCATGAAGAACGCCTGTCGAAAATCAAAATCTCCGGTTAAACTTTTTAAAACCTATCCATCTCGCTATTTTTACACCCACCCAGACAAGCGACGGATAGGGCAGAATACCAATCAACCAAAAAAAAGCCTTTAAGGGCCATCCGACTCCCATGTTAGACTCAAAGATTTTTTTCGCTTCTTCGCGCAGATGCAAGGGGACATGACGTGCCCGTTCATTTTCACTCATCCCATCGATCTCATACCCTATTGACGCAAGCTTAATATCCGGATATGTGTCCATCCACCAGGCTGCTGCAGTGATTACAACCGCCGTTAATGGGATCGCTATCATGTTGGTTTTAAAAATTCCGTAACTTTTGAGGGATAAGATGAAAGGAGTAGCCAAAATCGTTACTATAAAAAACACAAGTATTCCCATATAAATAGAATCCAGTGTCGTTACTATGAGGGGCATGTTATGGCCTTATGACGATGGGGGTTCCCTCTTTGACCAGGGACCATATTTCATCCATCTCCTCATTGGTAACGGCAATGCATCCATTTGTCCAGTTAAAATACTGCGAAAGGCTTGAGAGCCATCCCAGTCCGTTGCGCTGACCATGTATCATGATCAGTCCACCGGGATCAACCCCCAAAGCCTTGGCATTTTTTATATCCACTTCATTGGGGTAGGAGATGTGTATGGCTTTGTAAAAGCTGCTGTCACTCTTTTTATAATCCAAGGTGTAGTTCCCCTCCGGAGTCTTTTCATCACCTTCTTGCTGCTTGTGCCCCTGGGGATTTCCGCCCAAAGCAACGGCATAGGATTTGAGTTTTTCATTTCCGGAGAGCAGATACATTTTTTGTTCGGATTTCACTACCAAAACCGTATCGACGCCTGATTCTGAGGCCAGAAGCGTATTCAACCACGTGGCCGTCAAAAAAACCAAAAGAAGCTTGTAGCGATTCACTCCGCCACAATCCGCCGAACCGAGCGGCGCACAAAGGGCGCCACCAGGATAATGGTCGGAAAGGCGACGATAAAGGCGCGCCACCAGGCGCTGTACCAGTGGATCAGAAAATCTCCCCCCAGGCCCAGGTTGATGTAGGTGATCACCCCGGACATGATAAAGGACATCTTCAGCGACATCAAAAAGGCAAAGACGATGTGTTCGTACTTTTTGGCGATCATCGTGCGCTTACTTCTTTTCGGTGAGGATCATCACGATCTCAAAGGGTGACACGCGGTTGTTCTGGGCGATATCGGCGATGGTCATGCCCACCGGCTGCATCCCTTTCTTTTTCAGCAGTGTGCCGTACTGCATCGGAGCGATACCCAGAACCGCCATGGCGTGGGGAAGGGGGGCGTTAAGCACGCGGTCGAGAATTACCGCCTTGGGGTTTTCACCGGTTTTGGCCGTTGCCACGAAGGTCGCCGCCACGACCACCACGACCGCCAGGGCGCCCAAAAAGGTCTTTTTGGAAAAATAGCGCTTCATGCTGGCCCAGTTGAAGTAGAGGTGTGCCAGGGCAGCCGCCGCAAAAACCAGACCCAAAATCTCGTGCATCTCCTTGATGCGAACCTCGAAGAGGTGGAAAAAAAGCAGAACCCCGGTCGTACCCACGACCAGGAAAACAAGTGCCGTCAGGGAGGTGGCTCCCTCTTTCAAAAATGTTTTCATTATGATCCTTTTTCATAGTTGCCATATTTTACCCCTCAAACGCTACAATATCCCCAAAACGAGGAGCCTGCATGTCCGACCAGACGATCCGATTCACCGTATCCCTTCCGGAAAACCTGCTTAACGAGCTGGATACCAACGTCACCACCAAGGGCTACGCGTCGCGCTCGGAGTTTATCCGCGACCTGATCCGGGAGAAGATGACCGACGAACAGTGGCAAAAGGGCGACGGCGAGGTCGCAGGCGTCCTCACCATCATCTACGACCACCACCAGCGCGGTCTGACGGAAAAACTTATCGCCGTCCAGCACAGCGACTCGGCCCATATCCTCTGCAACACCCACGTCCACGTCGACCACCACAACTGCCTAGAGACCATCATCATCAAGGGCAAGGCCGAGGCAATCAACGACATCGCCCTCAAGATCGGCGGCCTCAAGGGCGTGAAATTTTCCAAGCTCACCAAGACCTCCTTTTTCCACCAGTAGCCTCCCCGCTTCGGCGGAGGCACCTTCTTGATAAGATTAAAAAATACGAACACCTGTTCAGTTTTCCCTTGACTTTTTAATTTTCTTTCCGGTATGATTTTTTTCACTTTCGTAATACTGACCCGATTCACAACGACCTGCCCTTGTGAATCGGGTCGTTTTACGCCCAAGGAGACGCCATGCGCACCCTGCTTACCGCCCTGCTTGCCCTGCTGCCCCTGAGCGCTCACGACGCCTGGCTCACTCCGGACGGCCGCTTCCACTATGGCCACCTCCATCCGGAGCAAGGCGAAGCGAAAGAGTTAGCCTACGATGCGGCCAAGCTGAAACAAAGCTGCCTCGTTCCGGAGGGTGCCGCGTGCCTGGCGCTCTATGCCGAGCTTGACAGCGGCACCTGGGCCAAAACCTACGACGGCACCAAGCCCGGCGGCCGCACCGCCCATCCGGAGGCGCTCAAAACCTGGCACAGCGTCGAAAGCGTCACCTACCTCAAAACCCTCTCCGCACCCCTTCCCGCCCAGGGCTTTACCCTCCGGATCGAGGGCGAGCCCAGGGTGGGCGAACGCCTCCGGATTATCACGGAGCTAAACGGCAAGCCCCTGGCCAACATTCCCGTCGCCTACTTTGGCGAGGTGCGCGGCATGAGCGCCGAGGACGGCCACGTCAATATCCGCCTGCGCCAAGGCGGCCTGCAGCAGATCACCGCAACCCTGCGCCAAAAGGGCACCGTCGAGGACGAATCCCTCATCACCCACACCCTGAATTTCGAGGTACGCCCATGAAACAGCTGGCCCTTCTTTTTGCCCTGATCGGTCTTTTGGCCGCCCACGATCTCAGCCACCGCGTCGCCGAAGCCCCCGCGGTAACCGTCACCATCACCTACCCGGACGGCGAACCCTTCAGTTTCGAGCCCTTTACCATTTACACGCCGGACAGCGACCAGCCCTTCCAAAAAGGGGTCACCTCCGAGCGGGGCACCCTGGCCTTTGTTCCGGACCGCATCGGCACTTGGCGTATCCGCGCCGCCGCCGCCGACGGGCACGGGGTGATGATCACCCACACCGTCGCCAGCCTGAACGAAACCCAGCCCGAAACGGCTGTTCTTAACCACTGGGAGCGCCTGGGTATCGGCCTGGCCCTGCTCTTTGGGCTCTTTGGTCTGGCCTCCCTCTACATTGCCAAAAGGAAATCCCTATGAAACGCTACCTTCTCCCCCTCGCGCTTACCTCCTCCCTCTTCGCCCACCACGGTGTGGCCGCCCTGGGGGCCGCGGGGCTCGAAGGCCCCGGCGCACCGCTGGAGACCTCCTCCTCCGCCACCCTGCCCAAGGGCAGCGTGCTGCTCTATCACAAGACCGACTACTCCGAGTACGAGCGGGGTATCCTCAGCGGCGAAGCGGAGGGTAAAAACAACACCTATTATATGTACGGCATCGGCTACGGCTTTACCTCCTATTTCAGCGCCTATGTTTTTCTCCCCTACCACGCCAAGATCGACGAGACCAACCAGGGTACGGCGGGCTTTGCCGACCTCTCCGTTATGGCGACCCTGGGTTTCACCGCCGACGGGCTGGTTCCGGAGAGCGAGAGCCTGGATGACATGGAGGAGTGGCACTTCACCCTCTATGGCGGCATGACCCTGCCCACGGGCAACAGCGAGCTTAAAGACGGCTCCGGAAACCCCATCGATCCGGGCAGCCAGCTCAGCTTCGGCAAGGCCTCCTACTCCCTGGGGGCTACGGCCACCAAACAGCTTGGCAGTGATCTGACCACGGTCGCCGACCTCTCCGTCATCCGTTTTCAGGAAAATGATTTTTCCGGCGAGAA
>QKHD01000052.1 GCA_003250175.1 Helicobacteraceae bacterium | reverse complement strand
GGTGACTTCACCCTGACAGCCCTGGGCGCCTCCGGAGAAGAGGAACTGGATATGCCGGCTCTCAATCAACAAGAAGGTACCATTACCTCCATCGATAAACGAGTCGTTCCACTCAACGCAGCCGTCCCCTACAATGGCTACAGCCTGGGTGACCTGGCTAATGCTCTGGGTATGAAACTGGACTACACGGTTCAGCTGACCAAAGAACTGCCCGTATCCAAAGGCTTCAAAGCGGTTAGCTTTGACAGCCTGGAAAATGACTTTGCACGAAACGGTGAAAATCTGCGCGGGTACGTTTTGGAAAACCAGAGCGTGGCAACCGAAACAAGCGTGGAAGAGATCGCTGATATCGGTGAGTTCAACGGTACGGTGGTCTACCGCTGCAATCCGGTTCTGCAGTTTAATGCCTTTACCAACAAGGCGTCGCAGCTGACGGAAGCGCCTGCCCTGATGGCAACCGAAGCCTTCATGGCGGCGCACTCCGTTGAAGCGGGCAGCCGCGTCACCCTGGAACTGGGTGGTGTGAGTGTCTCCCTTCCGGTTGCGACAACCGACAAATTCAAAGGTTCCGTTGCCTTCGTGCCGGATTTTGAATCCAACTTCAAACTTTTCAGCGACGAAGCCTACCGCTTTGCCGTCGTCAATCTCAAGAAGGTGTGATAAATGAGTGATACAACATTTTTTGTGATCGAAACCATTGTCAAGTCATTGATAATCGTGGCGGTGTTTTCGGCACTGGCCGGTTTCGGAACCTATTTCGAACGTAAAGTTATGGCCTTCATGCAGCGACGCTACGGGCCGATGCTGGTCGGTCCACAAGGGGTTTTGCAGGTTCTGGCAGACGGGATCAAGCTCTTTACCAAAGAGGATATTGTTCCTGCAAACTCCGTACCGCTGATCTTTAAGATCGCTCCGGTAATTACGGCCTCCACGGCCTTTATCGCCATGGCTGCGGTTCCCTTCTTCCCATCCTTTGAGATCATGGGCCACACCGTCAGCCCGATCGTTGCGGATATCAACATCGGTATCCTCTTTGTTCTGGGTGCGATGGCCGTCGGTCTTTATGGTCCGCTTCTGGGCGGGATGGCGTCTAACAACAAGTGGTCCATCCTAGGTGCGGCACGTACCGTTGTTCAGTTTCTGAGCTTCGAGGTTATTACCGGCCTCTCCCTGCTGGCACCGATTATGATGATCGGTTCCCTCTCTTTGATTGATATCAACAACTATCAAACCGAAGGAGGAGTTGCAGGATGGCTGATCTGGACACAACCCGTAGCCTTCTTCCTCTTTATGATTGCGGCCTTTGCGGAAACCAACCGTACCCCCTTCGACCTTCTGGAACACGAAGCGGAAGTGGTTGCCGGTTTCGCCACCGAATACTCCGGTATGCGTTGGGGTATGTTCTTTATCGGTGAGTACGCCAACCTCTTTACCGTGGCCTTCCTGGTCAGCCTGGTCTTTCTGGGTGGGTTTAACGATCTTGGATTTATCCCGGGTGCTCTGGCAATTTTGCTCAAAGTGGCCTTTTTCTTCTTCGTATTCCTCTGGGTGCGTTCCACATGGCCTCACATCCGGCCTGACCAGCTCATGTGGCTGTGCTGGAAAGTTCTCATGCCGATTGCGATTATCAACCTGCTGATCACCGGCATAGTTATCTTAGCGTAAGGAAGGGACCTCATGGCTAAACAAGAATACAAACACATTGAGATCGCCGACTACCCCAAGACAGGTTTTGCGCGCTTTATCCAGGTAATGCGCCGATCCCTGCGGGTTGAGCTCTTTAAAGGGATGGGGATTACTTTTGGCGTCATGATCCGCACACTCTTCCGTGGCGAGATGCACACCATGCAGTACCCTAACGAAAAGCTTCCCGTCAGCGCACGCTACCGGGCGATTCACAAGCTGCTCCGTTTTATGGAGAGCGAATCCGAGCGCTGCATCGGATGCGGTCTGTGCGAAAAGATCTGTATCTCCAAATGTATCCGCATGGATACGAAGCTCGATGAGAACAGCCGAAAGGTTGTTCCGGAGTATACCATCAACTTTGGGCGTTGTATTTTCTGCGGTTACTGTGCGGAAGTATGTCCGGAGCTCGCCATCGTGCACGGCGATCGCTATGAGAACGTTTCCGAGCAGCGGGCGCACTTCTCTCTGAAAGACGACATGCTCACACCGCTTGACCGTCTTAAAGAGCAAAAAGAGTTTCCAGGTTTCGGTGCAGTAAATCCGGAAGCGGACAAAATGATTAAAAAGACGCCGTTGGCGTACTAAGTAAGGGGAGATTTGTATGTTTGAAGCTATTGCATTTTATGTCTTCTCCGCGCTGACGATCGTGATGTTTTACGTCACGGTAACGACCAACAATGCCCTTTATGCATTGTCGGCGCTGGCGGCGGGGATGATTTTTATTTCCGGGTTTTTCTTCCTTCTGGATGCGGACTTCCTCGGAGTTATTCAGCTGATTGTCTACAGTGGTGCGGTTATGGCCATGTATGCATTCGGGATGATGTTCTTTGACTCCACCAAGGTAGTTAAAGAGAAAACCCACAGTGCACGTAATGTGTTTATCCTGACAGCACTCAGCGCGATTATTATCGTAGCGATTCTGACAGCTCCGGTCATTGCAGACAATGCCCAGGCACTCTTCCAGCCCTTTGCCGATAAAGGCAACGTGGAAAATCTGGGTTATGTGCTCTTTACCAAGTACCTGATCCCTTTCGAACTGGCAGCCGTCATGTTGCTGGTTGCGATGATTGCAGGGATTGTACTAGCCAGTAAAAAAATGGATATCCCATTGGAAAAGGATGCGCAATGATTACCCTCAATCACTACCTTATCGTCGCTGCCGTCCTCTTTGTGATCGGTATGATCGGTGTGATGCGCCGTAAAAATCTGTTGATGCTCTTTTTCTCCACGGAGATTCTGCTCAACTCCGTCAATATCGGTTTTGTGGCGCTGTCACACTACCTTAACGACCTCTCCGGTCAGATTTTCGCGTTCTTCATTATTGCCATCGCAGCAAGTGAAGTGGCAGTGGGTCTTGGGCTTTTGATCCTTCTGTACAAGCGTAAAAATACCGTCGACCTCGACGTTATCCAGAATATGCACGGGTAAAGGGAGCGCATGGAAAATTTACTCTATACGGCACTGTTTGCCCCACTCGTCGGTTCCATCTTCGCCGGCGTTCTGGGCGGCCGTTCTAAAATGATGATTGCGGGACTGGTACCATCCATCCTGCTCTTGGTTTCACTGGCTGCATCTTTAGTGCTTCTTGGGCATGTACTCAGCACCGGCACGGCTGTTGCCGTTACCATGTTTGACTGGATCAACATCGGTAATTTCAACGTTGCATTTGGTTTCCAGGTCGATCAGGTAACCGCGGTGATGATCTGTGTTGTGACCGTCGTATCGGCAATGGTTCACATCTACTCCATCGGGTATATGGATCACGACAAGGGCTTTAACCGTTTCTTCTCCTACCTTTCCCTCTTCGTTTTCTCCATGATGTTCCTCGTCATGAGCGATAACTTCCTGGGTCTGTTTGTCGGCTGGGAAGGCGTGGGTGTCTGCAGCTACCTGCTGGTTGGTTTCTGGTACCACAAACGAAGTGCCAGCTGGGCGGCTAACGAAGCGTTTATCATGAACCGCGTGGCTGACCTTGGTATGCTTTTGGGGATCGCACTGATCTATTGGCAGCTGGGAACCGTCAAGTATGACGAAGTTTTTGCCAACGTTGACAAACTGGACATGACGGTCCTGCTCTGGATCACCGGCCTGCTCTTTGTGGGAGCAATGGGTAAATCGGCCCAATTCCCACTGCACACCTGGCTGGCGGATGCGATGGAGGGCCCAACCCCTGTTTCCGCTTTGATTCACGCGGCTACTATGGTTACTGCCGGGGTTTACCTGGTCGTGCGTGCCAATGAACTCTACGCTCCCGTTCCGGAGGTCGGTTACTTTATCGCCTGCCTTGGTGCCTTTGTAGCAATGTTTGCGGCCTCCATGGCGCTGGTTAACCGTGACATGAAACGGATCATTGCCTACTCCACACTTTCCCAGTTGGGTTATATGTTTGTAGCGGCGGGCCTGGGTGCTTATTGGGTGGCACTCTTCCACCTCATGACCCACGCATTCTTTAAAGCATTGCTCTTCCTTGGTGCAGGTAACGTCATGCACGCCATGCACGATGAGCTCGATCCCTTTAAGATGGGTGGTCTGCGCAAGGCGATGAAGGGAACGTTTATCCTAATGACCCTTGCTTCCGTTGCACTGGCGGGTATCTGGCCACTGGCCGGCTTCTTCTCCAAAGACCTGATTTTGGAAGTGGCCTTTGTGGAACACCACTTTATCCTCTACACCGTGCTGTTGCTCACTGCGGGTCTGACGGCGTTTTACTCCTTCCGTCTGGTTGCCCTGATCTTCCACGGCGAAGAGCGCTACAAGCTCTTTGGTATTCATCCCCATGAAGCCTACCGCTTTATGCTGATCGCCATGAGCCCCCTGGCCATTCTGGCGGTTATCGCCGGTTTTGGTTTCAAAGGCGACTATTTTGCCATGGTGACCCAGATGCTTCCGGCTACGGAGTACCACGTACACTCTCCGGTTGTTTACTGGACCATGGTGTTTGGGACCCAGATCTTTGTCGGCCTTGCCATTGCCTATGCCTACATCAAGTATGTCAAGGTTAAGGCCTTTGATCCGGCGATCGAATCCAACTTTTTCTACAAGCTGCTGATTAACCAGTACTATATCCCGGCACTGTATGAAAAATTCATTACGGTTCCCTATGCAAAACTCTCCCGCTTTGCATGGAAACAGATTGACCAGCGTATTGTCGATGCCATCGTCGACCTCATTGCGACATCAATCTACAAACTGGGTGAAGTCTCCAAGCGTATGCATACGGGTAACCTTTCTACCATGCTGCGCCTGATGACCCTTGGTTTTGTAATCGTGCTGGTTATTGCTCTAGCACTGCAAATGATGGCGAAGTAAGGAGAACGGATGGAACATATTCTTTCATTTTTGATTTTTTTCCCGGCGGTAGCCGCGGTATTTGGTCTGCTCATCAGCAATCAGAGCATTAAGACCTATGCAACCTCCGTTGCAGCCATCGAGTTTATTGTCTCCTTGATGCTGTGGGTCGATTACGATATGGGTGCTGTGGGTATGCAGTTTGTGGAGAAGATTCCACTGGTTCAGAGTTTTGGGGTTAATTACTACCTTGGTCTGGATGGATTCTCCCTTTTTATCGTGATTATGACCACGTTCATGACCATGATCTCTATCATTGGCCTAACCGAAACACGCAGCCTGAAAAATCTGCTGGCTTCCATCTTGTTGCTGGAGATGACCATGGTCGGCGTCTTTGTCGCCCTTGATGCCATCGTCTTCTATGTGTTCTGGGAACTTTCCCTGGTACCGATGCTCTATATTATCGGCGCATGGGGCTCCGGACAGCGTATCTACGCAGCGGTCAAGTTCTTCCTCTATACCTTTGCCGGTTCGTTGATCATGCTGGTAGGTATGCTCTATATCGCCTACCTTTTCCACCAGGCAACCGGCCAGTGGAGCTTTGCCATCACCGACTGGCATCTGCTTCAGATGCCGATGAGCCTGCAAT
>QKHD01000035.1 GCA_003250175.1 Helicobacteraceae bacterium | reverse complement strand
GCGAGGTTGCGGAGATCATGGCAACCACCACCTACAAAGAGCAGAATATTTTCGCAGCGTTTCGCTCCGGAGAGAGCGTGATCGATCTGGGCAGTCAGATGAGCGGCCTGATGGAAACGGGCGACGTGGAAGGGATGCAGGGTCTGATCAGTGAGCAAAAGAGCGAGCTGTCCGACTCCCTGGCCGATGTCAAGCAGCAGCTTCTGGGCAGCTCCGCGTCGCTGGATCGCCACATTACCACCGATATCGAGACCATCAAGCGCGATATCGAATCCATGAAGCCGGTCACGGATGTTAACAGCCCCGACCTGCTGAAAGACAAGCTCCGCGCCCTGCTGGGCTAATCAGCGGGCCGCCTCGAAATAGACGTATTTCCCCATCTTTTCGCTCCACAGCATGGGGAACCGCACCCGGATATAGGGCCGCCCGTTATCCGGATTAATCACCTCGTTCTCCCTGACAAACGTATCCGCTTCGTCCAGTGTCATGGCGCAATCAAAGGTGTGGATATTGCTCAACCCCATGTTTTTCCCCTCGTCCGGAACCGATTCGCAGAAGAAGGTGTCAAAGGTCTCGTCGTCGCTTAGTTTGTAGGCGTCGTTGGCTTTGTTGGCCAGGTTAAAAAAGGCGCTAAACGCCTCCTGACGCTCTTCATAGGGTTCGCCTTTGCTAAAGGTGTCGGTATCTTGATAATACTTGGCGATGCGAAAAACTTCATGGCCGTCATCCCAGACGACGGTCAGCACTTCGCCGTTTAAAAGCCGCTGTTCCCGTACGATGTTCTCTTTTTTCAGTGCCATCTTTTCCTCATTTTTCTGCATAATTTATGAATCTTGACAAAAAAAAGATAAATTTCGTCTGATTAAAAACCACTCCCTTGCTTTCTTTAATCTATTAACACCTCACTAAGAGGATTTTAAGTATAATCACACCAAAAATTTATGCTGGAGCGCACCAATGGCAACAATCTCAATGAGCGATCTGAAAAAAGGTCTTCGTATCGAACTGGACGGGGTTCCGTACCGCATTACCGAGTATCAACACGTCAAACCGGGAAAGGGTGCGGCCTTTGTCCGGACCAAGATTAAATCCCTGCTGACCGGCCGTGTCATCGAAAAAACTTTCCACGCCGGCGACAAGGCCGACGTACCGAATCTTGAACAAAAAACCATGCAGTACCTCTACCACGACGGTGACTTCTTCCAGTTCATGGACACCACGTCGTTTGAACAGATCGGTCTGACAGACGACCAGGTCGGTGACGCGAAGGACTTTATGCTGGAGAGCATGGAGACCGAAATTCTTTTCTTCAACGGCAAAGCGATCTCCCTCGAACTGCCCCAGGTGGTTGAACTGAAAGTTACGGAGACGGCTCCGGATTTCAAAGGTGATACGGCTCAGGGCGGTAAAAAACCCGCCACCCTGGAAACCGGTGCGGTTGTCAACGTTCCTTTCCACATTCTGGAAGGCGATATGATTCGTGTCGATACCAAAGATGGTATCTATCTGGAGAAAGCGAAGTAACGATGAAGGGCTATAAGATTTTCAGCGGGTCGGCCCATCCGGCCTTGACAGAAGAGATCGTCAAGGAACTGGATACCCGAGAAGGCGGCGTGAAGATCAACAAATTTGCCGACGGCGAAATCGGCATTCAGATCAGCGAAAGCGTACGGGGACGGGATGTCTTTATGATTCAGCCCACCTGTCCGCCCACCAACGACAACCTGATGGAGCTGCTCATCATGACCGATGCGCTCAAACGCTCCAGTGCCAGCAGCATCATCGCCGTGATTCCCTATTTTGGCTATGCACGCCAGGACCGAAAAGCGGCCCCACGGGTGCCGATTTCTGCCAAACTGGTGGCCAACCTGCTGGAAAAGGCGGGGATCGACCGCGTGGTCACCCTTGACCTTCATGCCGGTCAGATCCAGGGCTTTTTCGATATTCCCGTCGACAACCTCTACGGGGCGATTCTCTTTGCGGACTACATCAAAGAGAAAAATCTGAAAAACCCCATCGTGGCCAGCCCCGATATCGGCGGCGTGGCACGTGCCCGCTCCCTGGCCAACCGCCTCAACCTGGATCTCGTCATCGTTGACAAACGACGCGAGCGCGCCAACGAAGCGGAAATCATGAACATTATCGGTGACGTCAACGGTAAGGACGTCATTATGATCGACGACATGATCGATACCGCCGGAACCCTGGTCGGTGCGGCGAAGGTGCTCAAAGAGCGCGGTGCCAACAGCGTCATTGCCTGCTGTTCCCACCCGCTGCTGAACGGACCGGCGTATGAGCGGATCGAAAACGGTGAACTGGACGAGCTGATCGTGACCAACTCCATTCCCCTCAAGCGGGCATCGGACAAGATCACCGTACTCTCCATCGCCCCGTTGTTTGCCGAGGTGATCCGACGGATCGTCAATAATGAAAGCGTGAACGGACTATTCTCCTAAACGCGAACGGGACAGAATGAAAAATATCAGAAACTTTTCGATTATCGCCCACATCGACCACGGGAAAAGCACCCTGGCCGACCGGATTATCCAGGAGACCCATGCGGTCACGGAACGGGAGCTGGGCGCGCAGATGCTTGACAACATGGATATCGAGAAAGAGCGCGGTATTACCATTAAGGCCCAGAGTGTTCGTCTGCCCTACGTCAAGGACGGAGAGGAGTACATCCTCAACCTGATCGACACCCCCGGGCACGTCGACTTTTCCCACGAAGTGAGCAAGTCCCTGGTCTCCAGCGACGGGGCATTGCTGGTCGTGGATGCGGCCCAGGGCGTTGAGGCCCAGACCATTGCCAATGTCTACATGGCACTGGATCATGACCTGGAAATTATCCCGGTCATTAACAAGATCGACCTCCCCTCCGCCGATGTGGAGAAGGTCAAAGACGAGATCGAGCACACCATCGGAATCGACTGCTCCCAGGCCAACCTGGTTTCCGCCAAGTCCGGTATCGGGATCAAAGAGCTTCTGGACACCATCGTCGAACGTATACCGGCACCAACGGGCGATCCGGAGGGGCCGACCAAGGCTTTGGTTTATGACAGCTGGTTCGACAACTATCTGGGTGCCGTCGCCCTGGTACGGGTCATGGACGGACGTATCCGCCGCCGCCAGAAGATCTATCTCATGGGGACCAAAAAAGCCCACGAGGTGCTGGATCTGATGTACCCGCACCCGGTTAAGGGCGTGAAGACCAATAGCCTGGAGTGCGGTGAGATCGGTATTGTCGTTCTGGGTCTAAAGACCGTCTCCGAGGTTAAAGTCGGCGATACGATCACCGATGACGCCAACAAGGCCAAAGAGCCGGTGACGGACTTCCACGAGGCAAAACCCTTCGTATTTGCGGGGCTTTACCCTATTGATACCGACCGATTTGAAGACCTGCGCGATGCGCTGGACAAGCTCAAGCTCAACGACTCCTCCATCACCTACGATCCGGAGACCTCCGTGGCGCTGGGCTTTGGGTTCCGTGTCGGCTTTTTGGGTCTTCTGCACATGGAGGTGATCAAGGAGCGTCTGGAGCGGGAGTTTGACCTCGATTTGATTGCGACGGCTCCGACCGTAACCTATGAAGTCTACCGGACCGACCGCACCATGGTGCGTGTCCACAACCCGGTAGAGCTTCCGGAACCGCAGCATATCGACCATGTCAAAGAACCCTACGTTCGGGCGACGGTCATCGTTCCCAGCGAATTCGTGGGTAACGTGATCACCCTGCTGACCCAGAAACGGGGCCAGCAGGAGAAGATGGACTACCTCTCTCCGGAGCGGGTCATGCTGGTTTACGCCATGCCGATGAACGAGGTCTTTATCGACTTTTACGACAAGCTTAAATCGACCACCAAAGGGTACGCGAGCTTTGATTATGAGCCGATCGAGTACCGCGACGGCGATCTGGTCAAACTGGACGTCCGTGTCGCCGGTGAGATTGTCGATGCCCTCTCTTTGATCGTGCCGCGCGAGCAAGCCGACAGCAAGGGGCGTGCCCTGACCAAGGCGATGAAAGAGCTGGTCGACCGACAACTCTTCGAGGTAGCGATCCAGGCCAGTGTCGGTAACAAAATCATCGCCCGTGAAACGGTCAAGTCCGTGGGCAAGAACGTTACGGCCAAATGTTACGGCGGGGACATCACCCGAAAACGCAAGCTGCTTGAAAAGCAGAAGGCGGGTAAAAAACGGATGAAGGCGATCGGCAAGGTTCAGCTTCCCCAAGAGGCGTTCCTCAGTGTTCTCAAGATGGATGCCTAAGGCAAATAAAGCTTGTTTTTTTAAACTAGCTTTAAATAACCATTGGCTAGAATGCCGAAAATTTTTGACGCCGTTCATGGGTATGTTTCGTTAACAAAGAGCCCATATCTACCGCAAAGCGGCTAGCTTCGCGTCATGCGGCCAGCATAGTGGAACGGGCCAGGCCCGTTTCGCGTCATAAAACTAAAAAAAGGTAAACAATGTACGCAGTTATCAAAAACGGTGGCAAGCAGTATAAAGTGCAAGAGGGCGATATCCTCTGCCTTGATAAAATGAGCAAGCAACCAAAAGATGTCGTTGAATTCAACGAAGTACTCATGGTAGAAGGTAAGATCGGTACACCATTCGTTAGCGGTGCCAAAGTAACGGCAGAAGTTATCAACGAAGGTAAAGATCGTAAAGTTGTTATTTACAAAAAACGACGACGAAAAGACTCCAAACTCAAGCGCGGTTTCCGACGTGAGTTCACACGAGTCAAGATTACAACAATCTCTGCATAAGGATTTAAACGATGGCACACAAGAAAGGTCAGGGGAGTACCCAAAATAACCGCGATTCAGCTGGACGACGACTTGGTATCAAAAAATTCGGTGGCGAAGTAGTTCGTGCCGGTAACATCATTATCCGTCAGCGTGGAACCAAATTCCACCTCGGAAACGGTGTTGGTATGGGTAAAGACCACACCATCTTCGCACTGATCGACGGCGAAGTCAAATTTGAACGAAAAGACAAAAACCGCAAAAAAGTTTCTGTCTACGCAGCTTCCTAATTCTTCTATTTTCAAGTCACACCACAAGGAGCCGTTCATCGGCTCCTCTTCTGTTAAAAGGCATCAGCTTTGTTTATTGATCGAGTCAAGATAACACTGAGTTCGGGAAAAGGCGGAGCCGGTGCCGTAGCTTTTCACCGCGAAAAATTCATTGTTCAGGGCGGCCCTGTCGGCGGCGACGGCGGACGTGGCGGCAGTATCTACTTTCAGGTAGATAACAACTGCGACACCCTCTCATCCTTCCGCGGCAAACACCATCTCAAGGCAGAAAGCGGCCGTCAAGGCGGCAACAGCAACATGACCGGGAAATCCGGAGAAGACCTTGTTGTGATCGTTCCCCCCGGCACGCAGGTCATTGACGAAGAGACGGGCGATGTCTTGTTGGACCTCAAAGAGGTCGGTCAAAAGGTGCTTTTCCTCTCCGGAGTGCCAAGTTCAAATCTTCCACCAATCAGCGCCCAACCCATGCCCAGCCCGGCATGCCCGGTGAGACCAAAACGGTGCAACTTGAACTCAAACTCATTGCTGACGTCGGTCTGGTGGGCTTTCCCAACGTGGGCAAGTCCACGCTCATTTCTACCATCAGTTCCGCCAAACCGGAGATCGCCAACTACGAATTCACGACCCTTACCCCCAAGCTGGGTGTGGTCGATGCGGGAGATTACAACTCCTTCGTTATGGCCGATATTCCAGGGATTATCGAAGGGGCCAGTGACGGCCGTGGTCTGGGTCTGGAGTTTTTGCGCCATATCGAACGGACGGAGTTTTTGCTCTTTATGATCGATATTGCCAACTACCGCACCCTGGAGACCCAGCTGGAAATCCTGAAAAAAGAGCTGACGGATTACTCCCAGATGCTCTCCTCCAAACGTTAT
>QKHD01000207.1 GCA_003250175.1 Helicobacteraceae bacterium | reverse complement strand
GTTCCGGATTCCCGCCAAGCGGCGCGGCTCCAACAGCCTTTTTGAAACGGCGGAGGTGAAGGCACTGCTGGATATCTTTACCCTCTTTCTCAACCCCCGCGACCTGCTGGCCTTTATCCACGTCTTTGAATACGGCCCCGGTATCGGAACTGCAACGGCCAGGGAGCTGCATACGGGGCTCAAACGCCTGGGCGGGGGCAACCCCGTCTGGGGGTTACTGCATCCGGACACGGGGATCGAACCCTTTGAACGCCAGGCAAAAAACACCCAACTGGGACTTTTTGAAGAGTATCAGCCCGCGGCCATCTTGCAGGCGCGCTTTAAGGACATGGAACTAGACGCCAACTTTCTGGCCCACCCCATTTTGCAGCACCCCAAGCTGACCCATGAGTCGGTACGTTATATCCATATGTTCTATAATATCATCAGCAAAAAACCGGCCCATGCCGCACCGATTCAGGTGGTGGAGTATATCGCCAAAAGCGACCTCTACACCCGCATCGCCGACAAGCTGGCCACCAAACGGGCGACCCGCAAAGATAAAACGGTTGACCCCAAGGAAAAAGAGGGGGCCATGGAGCGTATCATGGCCAAAGCCAACCTCATCCGTCAGCTGGCGACCCACTACCAGGACGCCGGGCGGTTTCTCAACGCTCTGGTGCTGGGCAGCAGCGAGATGAGCGAAGGCGAAGGGGTCAACCTGCTCAGCGTCCACGCCTCCAAAGGGCTGGAGTTTGAGGAAGTCTACGTGATCGACCTCATGGACGGCCGCTTTCCCAACCGAAAGCTGATGAACCAGGGCGGGTCGCTGGACGAGGAACGGCGCCTCTTTTACGTGGCCGTCACCCGTGCCAAAACACGGCTCTACCTCTCCTATGCAAAATATAATAAATCTAAAAAAACCGACTACATCCACTCCCCCTTCCTGGTCGAAGCGGGCATGGTCAAAAAGGAAGAACTATGATCCAACTCTCCAACCTCTCCAAAAGCTTCGGCGACCAGGAGCTCTTCAGCAACCTCAACTTCACGTTGGGTTCCGGCAGTAAAGTGGGCCTTGTGGGCCGCAACGGCAGCGGCAAATCGACGCTCTTTAAAATGATTCTGGGGGAAGAGACTCCGGATGAAGGGGATGTCTTCACCCCCAAGGGTTACCGCATCGGCGCACTCAAACAGTACCTGCAGTTCTCCGAACCGACCCTGCGGGAAGAAGCCGCCCTGGCCCTCTCCGGAGACGACATGTACAACTACTACAAGGTAGAGAAGATTCTGTTCGGTCTGGGCTTTTCCGAATCGGACCTGGACAAAAACCCGCTCAGCTTCTCCGGAGGGTACCAGATCCGGATCAACCTGGCCAAACTGCTGGTGACCGAACCCAACCTGCTGCTGCTTGACGAACCTACCAACTACCTGGATATTCTCTCCCTTCGATGGCTGCGTTCCTTTCTCAAATCCTTCCGCGGCGAAGTGATCCTCATCACCCACGACCGGGACTTCATGGACAGCATCACCACCCACACCATGGGTCTGGTGCGCCGCAACCTTTTCGTGATTCCGGGGGATACCCACAAATTCTACGAGCAGGTCAAGGCCAACGAAGAGCTCTATGAAAAAGAGAAGATCGCCCAGGATAAAAAACGAAAAGAGCTGGAGGACTTCATCGCCCGAAACGGCGCACGCGCCTCTACAGCCGCCCAGGCGCAGTCGAAGGTGAAGCTGTTGGAAAAGATGGGGCAGATGGACGACCTGGGCTTTGATGCGACGTTGAAATTTGACTTCAACTACAAAGAAACCCCGGCCAAGGTCCTGCTCGAAGCCAAGGAACTGAGCTTCGGCTACACTCCGGAGAAGGTGCTATTTGAAAAGATCTCCTTTGTGCTAAAAACCGGCGAATGCCTCGCCATCATCGGGAAAAACGGCTCCGGAAAATCGACCCTGCTCAACACCATCGCGGGCGAGCTGACGCCGCTTAGCGGCGAAACCGCCTACCACAACTCCACCTCCTTCGGGCACTTCGGCCAGACCAACATCTCCCGCCTGGACCCCGCCAACACGATTATCGACGAGGTCACCTCCGCCAACCCCAAACTGGGCGCTGCCAACATCCGCGCCATCTGCGGGGCGATGATGTTTAGCGGCGACCGGGCGGAAAAAAAGGTTTCGCTCCTCTCCGGAGGGGAGAAGAGCCGCGTCATGCTGGGCCAGATTCTGGCCCGCCAGACCAACCTGCTCTTTCTGGACGAACCGACCCACCACCTGGACATCGACTCCATCGAGGCCCTGACCGTGGCGATTCAGAACTTTAAAGGTTCGGTCATTATCGTTACCCACTCCGAAGAGATGCTGCGCCGCGTGGCTGACCGCCTGATCGTCTTTACCCGTAACGGAGCCGAGTACTTTGACGGCGGCTATGACCTGTTCTTGGAAAAAATGGGCTGGGAAGAGGAAGACGACGGCAAGGGCAAAAAGAACAACAAAGCCGGTGCCAAGATGGACAAATGGGAGAAGAAAAAGCTCAAGACCGCCCTGGTCAAAGAGCGCTCCGCCGCAACGGCGGATCTGAAAAAAGAGGTTCAGGAACTGGAAGCGGCCATCGTCAAAGCCGAAGAGTCCCTGGCGAAAAATGAAAAAGCCCTGCTCGATGCCACCAACAAAGGCGGCACCGCCACCATCACCGACCTCTCCAAAAAAGTGGGTCAGGATAAAAACACCATCGATGACCTTTTCGCCAAACTGGAAGCCGCCCAGACCAAGCTGGATGGCATCATGGCCGGATTCGAAGCAAAGCTGGCGGAACTGGAAGGCTGATCCGGAAGCAAACCTTACTGACTACGAGTAAAACACCGCCAGCCACACCGTCGTCTCCTCCGGATCGGTAAAGCTGACCCGGTGCTTGGTAAAGGGCAAAATCACCTCGTAGCTGCCCGGCCCCATCGTGACCACTTCACCCGATTCGTATTCGATGTGCCCCTCGCCCTGCAAGACCACCACAAACTCCGTCTCCTCCTGCTCGTACCAGAAATCCGGAACACTCACCTGTCCACGGGATAAAATCCGCTCGATCCGTACCGAGGGCGAGGCGGCCAGAATCTGGGTCAGCTCTTCGGGCAGCTGCGCGGGAATGTGCTCGTAGAGGTTGCTGCTCATCGTGCCACCGCCTCGACCCGGTTTTTGCCCCCGGCCTTGGCCCTTTCCAGGGCCGATTCGAGCTCTTTGATGATGCTGTCGATCGTATCGCCGTGGCGGTATTGCAACACCCCGAAGCTGCAGGTGATGGCACCGATTTCACCGAAGTTGTGGGCTTCGATCATCTGGCGGTTTTTTTCGCAGGTGCTCCGAGCTGCCTCCAGATCAGTATGGGGGAGGATAAGCAGGAATTCGTCGCTGTACCAGCGAAAGAGAATGTCCGCCGTGCGGATGTTCTCCCTGACCACCTGGCCCACTTCACGAATCAGCTGATCGCAGGCCATGTAGCTGTGGATTTTGTTCATGTGGCGGAAGTTGTCGATATTAAAGACCGTAACGGAAAGGGGGGCCTGGTAGCGATCCGCCGAGGCCATCTCCCGGGCGATAAACTCGTCAAAAGCGACCCGGTTATAGAGCTGGGTCAGGGTATCGGTGCGGGCCAGTTTGGCCACAGTTTCAAACCGGGGCATGGACTCCACGCCGTAGACCCGTTTCATAAACCCGTAGCCGTCAAATTCATTGGTCACGGCGCTGCGCTCTTCGTAGCGTTTTAGGGCTGCCACAAACTCCTTGATGAAACCGAACATCGCCACTCCGCCTATATCATTTTTTTGGTAACCATACGTTAGAATCTTGCCATGAAATATATTATATCTATCCTACTACTGACCGCAGCGGCATGGGCAGAAGGCCATCTCTTCTCCAATGCACCCGTACCGTCGACCGAACTGCTCAACGTCGATCCGGAGCCCTGCAACAGCGAATGCCAGAAAAAACTGACCGCGACCGGGCAGTTTCTCTCTTTGGGCGCACGGGCTTATGCCCAGAGCAGCGAAGCACTTTTTTACAAAAATCTTTTTAGCCATAATCTCTACCGCACCGAACCCAAGATTGCCCTGCTGCTGCCGACCAAGGTGATCGGCCGCTACTCTATTTTTGTCACCAACGCCGTCACGGCCTACATGCTGGCCTCCGGACAGAATTTTGACATCCAGACCTTCGATTCCGGAGACGAATCGGAAGCGAGCCTCGAAGCCGCCATGAAGGCGATCATCACGGAAGGTTTCAGCTACTGCATCGCCCCCGTCACCCAGGAGGGTGCGGAGCGTCTGGTGCGTCTGAACACCTCCCTTAACCTCTATATCCCGACCATTCATCGCGACAGTATCGAAGGGGACCACTACCTCGTCACCTTCGGCGGTATCGATTATAAAAAGCAGATCGACCGCCTCAAGAGCCTGATCGCCGGCGAGCTCTTCGTCTTTGACGAATCCGGAGCCGTCAGCCAGGGGATCACGGAGTATGCGATCAAAGATACCGACCTGCCCATCACGCAGCTGACCATCAAAAATCAGATCGTCAAGTACGATGCGATCTTCGGCTCCATCCCCATGGATGCCAACTCCAGCGTGCTGCTCAACACCCAGCCCGTTAAAACGAGCCTGCTGCTTTCCCAGTTTACCTACAACGATCTCAACCTGAGCACTGTGCTCTCCACCCAGATCAACTTCAACCCCATGCTGCTCTCCCTGACCCAGGCGGGGGATATCGAAAAGCTCTACATCGCCAACTCCATCACCACCAAAAACGCGAAGATCGAGGAGTACAACAACATGCTCCACAACGACATCGTCTTTAACTGGATCAACTACTCTACTTCGATCCTGACCAACATCATCAGCGATGCCATCGGGGGAGATTTTTCCGGATACAGCAAGGTGTTTAGAAGAAAGATCGACCAGCGCCAGATCGATTACGATGTGGACATCTACCGCGCGGGCGGCAAACGCTTTTTTAAATACACCCCTTAAAGGGTGCGAAGGGTTAGGGTTTCGAGTACCGCTTTGCGGTGCTGCGGAATGCGGCTGACCTTTTCTCCCGTCAGGTGGGCGATCTCCACCACACCCCGAAAGATCACGTCACTGCCGCGCAAAACCTCTTGCAGCAGGGTGCAGGAGGCCCCGCCCATTTTGACCAGATAGGTCGCCACTCTCAGCTCATCACCCAGCTTGGCAGAGGCGAGAAAATCCGAGGTGATTTTACGCACCACAAAGTGCCCCGTCTCATCCATGGGGTTTTGGCCGATGGAGAAAAAAAGTTCGCTTCGCGCCCGCTCGATGAATTTGAGGTAGTTGGCATGGTAGACGATGCCGCCGGCATCCGTGTCATCGTAGTAGACGCGAAAATCCATCATCGGAGAATAATCTCGCCGTCGATGGTCAGGTTAAATCCGGAGAGCCCCGCGAGGTCGCTCAGGGGCTTGGTGGCAATCAGATCGATGCGCTCGATCCCCAGAGCTTTGAGCAGCTGTGCACCGATACCAAACTCTTTAATACCCGTATCGTGCACCAGCGTATTATCCAAAAAGACGAGCACCCCGCCCTTTTCTTTCAGATAATCCACCGCCCCCAGCAGCCCGTTGAACTGCTCGTCGTTTTGCAGGAAATCC
>QKHD01000386.1 GCA_003250175.1 Helicobacteraceae bacterium | reverse complement strand
TCTCTTTGATGGCGTCCTTGGCATTGTTGAGCAGGTTGAGAATCACCTGCTTGAACTTGTTGTGGTGGCCTACTAGGCTCAGCTCCGGATTAACGGCCACCTCCAGCCCAATCCCCAGGTTTTTAAACTGGTAATCCAAAATGGTTCGGGTCGCAGCGATCGCTTCGGCCAGGCTGAAGGGTTCGCGGGTCGCATCCTGACGGAAAAAGTTACGGAACTCCGTAATCGTATCCCCCATGAACTGGGCCTGTTTGACGATGTCTTCCAGGGATTTCTGAACATATTCCGTCTCGCCCATTTCGATCTCTTCGGGAATAAGCTGCCCCAACAGAGCGATGGTATTGATGGGCTGTTTGAGCTGGTGGGCGATGGCAGAGATCATCTCCCCCATCTCCGCCATCTTGGACTGCTGGATGATGAGCTGCTCCTGGGCCTCGTGCTCCGCTTCGAGCTCCAGGCGTTTGAGCACCTCCTCCTTGACCTTGATCTCCAGCTGGTCGCGGTAGTCTTCCAGCTGATGGCGCATCGCCTCCATCTCGCTGATGTCGACCCCGATGGCGATAATGTCGGTCACCGCCCCGTCGGCGTCGGTGATGCAGGAGTTGCCCCAGGCGATTGGAATGCGGCTGCCGTCTTTACGGAGCCACGCGTTGGTGTTTTTATTGGGAAAATCCCCCGCTTTGAGCGAGGTAAATACCTGTCGGACCTTCTCTCGAACCTCTTCGGGAATGAAGATATCAAAGACGTTGCGCCCCAGTACTTCCTCCGGAGCGTAGCCGGTCATGGACTCGATGGAGTCGTTGATGCGCTTGATCGTGCCGTCGTGGCCGATCACCACGACCACGCTGCCGGCGTTGTCGATGACGATTTTATTGAGCTGCATCGCCTGGCGGTAGTTGGATTCGAGCATCTTTTTATCGTGGATGTCGGTGTGAAAACCCACCATCCGGATCGGTTCGCCCCGGCTGTTAAAGAGCGCCTTGCCCCGGCTTTGAACCCAGCGGTAGTCTCCGGATTTGGTCTTGAGGCGGATCTCCATCTCGAAGGGGAGTTCTTTGGTGAAGTGGTTGTGCAGGGCCTGTTCGACCCTGGAAAGATCGTCGGGGTGGATGAGGTCGCGCCAGCGGGTGAAGGTACGGTTAAACTCTTCGTCGGAATAGCCCTGCATCTTTTTAAACTGCGGGGAGAAAAAGACCGTATCGTTTTCGACGTTCCAGTCCCACAGACCCTCTTCCGTTCCGGAGACGGCCAGCTCGTAGCGGTCGCGCTCATGCAAAACCCCCAGCTCCAGCATTTTAAGTTCGGTGATATCGGAGAAGACGGCACAGGCCCCTTCGATAACCCCCTTGGGGTCCAGAATGGGGAAGCTGTCGATGCTGATCCAGCGGTGGTGGTTCAGGGTGGGGTTGTGGACCTGCATGATCACACCGTGACAGGTCTGGCCGTTTTTCAAAGAGAGCATGGCGGGGTGGTCGTCGCCGGAAAAGGGGGTGCCGTCTTCGCGCAGGGTGCACCAGGCTTTATCCATGCTGGTGCGGCCCACAAGCTGGTCATCGCTAAGACCCAGAATGTTCCCGGCGGCGGGGTTGCTGCGGATGATAGCTCCGGAGGCGTCGTGGATGACGACGCCCTGGGGGATGAGGTCGCAGAGTCTGTTGCCGAGTTGGTCCATTGCCTCCATGCCGCCCGCTGCCTTTTACCGTATTTTCTTTTGAATATAGTCATAAACCCCTTAACACCCTATTATGTTTATTTCTTATTTATCCAGGATGGTAGATGGTTTTAGCCTAGATAAACTAGACTGCCTATTATTTCCCAAGGAGCGACATGATGCGGCTGGGTGTTTCCGAGTGTTTGATGGGTGTAACCTGTCGTTACGACGGCGGGCACGCCCGGGACGGTTTCGTGACGGACGTGTTGAAGGACTTTATGGAGATGACCCCCTTTTGTCCGGAGGCGGCGGTGCTGGGCACCCCCAGGGAGAGCATGCGCTTTGTCCGGGGCAAGACGGGGGCGGTGCGCCTGCTGGGCAATGCCACGGGCACCGATCACACGGAGGCGCTGGAGCGCTGCATCGACGGCATGGTCGCCGCCATGGCGCCCCTGGGGCTGTGCGGGTTTGTCTTCAAGGCCAAATCCCCCAGCTGCGGGATTGAGCGGGTCAAAATCTACACCGAAGCGGGAATGCCCGCCGACGGGACGGACGGGCTCTTTGCCCGGGCCGTCAAGCGCGCCTATCCCCACCTGCCCGTGGAGGATGAAAAACGCCTCCTCGACCCCTGGCTGCGGGAAAACTTCATGATCCGGATTTTTGCCTACGAACGGTGGCAGACACTCATGGCCAAGGGGTGCAGCATGGGGGAGCTGGTGGATTTTCACAGCCGCCACAAATTTCTGCTCCAGTCCAAAAACGAAACCCTCTACCGCCAGCTGGGCCAGATCGTGGCCAACCACGACAAAAAGAGCCTGCCCGAGGTGCTGGCGGCCTACGGGGAGAGCTACCTCACCGCCATCGCCGCGCTCAACAGCCGGGGTGCGGCGGTCAATGTGCTGGAGCACATGTACGGCTTTGTCAAAAAGCTCCTCTCCAAAGAGGAGACCGCCCACTTTAAAAAGAGCCTGGCGGAGTTTCAAGACGGCATCATCCCCATGATCGCCGTGCTCAAGCTGCTGGAGCACTACATTGTCCAGCACGACGTTGCCTACCTCAAGGGGCAGCTCTTTTTGGAACCCTACCCGGCCAAGCTGGGGCTGCGCTCCTCCGTGGAGGCGTACCGGTGAAGCAGATCGTCTGGTTCCGGCGTGATCTGCGAACCGACGACAACCCCGCCCTGTCGGCCCCTGCGGGCGAGATGCTCCCCATTTTTATCTTGGATACGGAGATTTTAAAGCACCTCGCTCCGGATGACCGGCGGGTCGGCTACATCATCGAGCGGGTGATCCGGCTCAAGGCGCAGCTTCGGGAAATCGGCCTCGATCTGGCGGTCTTTTACGGCGCTCCGGAGGCGGTGTTTGAGCACCTTGGCAACGAGCTGGGGAGTTTGCGCGTCTACGCCTCCGGAGACGGCGACGCCTACGCCAAAGCGCGCGACGCCCGGGTGGCGGAGCGGGTCGATTTCTGCCCGGTGCACGACGGCTTTTTGCTCCGTCCGGAGCACACCCTCAAACCAGACGGCACGCCGTACCGGGTCTTTACCCCCTACTACCGCTCCGTGCTGCCCGCGTTGGAGGGGCTGGCTCATGTCGCCCCCGTCTCGCCCCGGGCGACGCTGCTGCCCTTTGATTATGAGGGCATGCGCCACATCAAAACGGGCGAGCGCCTCCCTTTTGATGCGGCCAGCATCGGATTTGCCCCCGCTCCTTGCGACCCTGCGCTGCACCGGCTTCCCACGGAGGTTTTCGAGGCATTCCGGAGCCGCTTTGCGGGCTACGAGACCTTTCGGGACTATCCGGAGATGGCGCACACGACCCGCATCGCAACGGCGCTGCGGTTTGGGACGGAGTCGATCCGGAGCCTCTTTCGCAGGCTGTTTGAGCTCAAGCGCGAAGGGATCGAGACCGCTCCCTTCATGAGGCAGCTGGTGTGGCGGGAGTTTTACCACATGATTTTGCACCACTTTCCCGGCAGCGAAACCGACAACTTCCTCCCCGTCACGGTGGCATGGGAGGCGAACGAGGAGGCCTTTGTCGCCTGGTGTACGGGGCAGACGGGGGTGCCCTTGGTGGATGCGGCCATGCGCTGCCTGAATCAAACCGGCGGGATGCACAACCGCCTCCGGATGGTGGCGGCTTCGTTTTTGAGCAAAAACCTGCTGCAAGACTGGCGGCTTGGGGAGCGCTACTTTGCGGCGCTGCTCATGGACTACGAGGCTTCGAGCAACGTCGGTTCCTGGCAGTGGGCCGCCTCCACGGGGGCGGACGCGGTGCCCTACTTTCGTATCTTCAACCCCTGGATCCAGGCGAAGAAGTTTGACAAGGATGCGGCCTTTATCAAACGGTGGGTTCCGGAGCTGGCGGGGCTGCCCGCCGCAAGACTCCATGACGAGGGATGGATGGCGCAAAACGGCGTTTCGGGCTACCCCCGGGCTATCGTCTCGACCAAGGGGGCGAAGGAGCGTTTTTCCGCCCGCTACCACTACGCAAAATAACATGACGGCGACACGGTTTTATGGTATATTTCCACCAAAAAAACAAGGTAGAAAACCATGAGTGCTTTTAACCGTTTTATCGCCAAGATGGGGCTGCCCCGAGGGCAGGTTCTGATCAAGGTTTTTTTCACCCTTTTGATCTTCGTGCTGGTGAAGGATTTTCACGAAATCAGCAACATCAACCAACTGATTATCGCCCTGCTGGAGTTTATTATCGTCCTGGAGATCGTCCGGATGATCTTCGAATTCATCATGGACGACGAGCACCGCATCAAGCTGCGGCTCATGATCGACTCGACCATTATCTTTTTCGTCCGGGACATTATGCTGATCGTCAACGAGAAGTTCGACGAGAAGAAGATCTTTTTTATCCTGGGGATTATCGCGATTTTGTTCGTCTTCCGCGTGGCGGCTCTGCACTATACGCCCAGCCGCTACGAAAAGGGTGTGGCGGAATAACTCAGGGATAGGCGCAGATGACGCTGTAGCGCTTCTCCGGATTGACGGTGGCCGTTCCCCCGAATGTCTTGAAAAGATCGATCATGCGCGCATCCTGTTTTAGGACCGCCATATCCATGGGGGTGTGGCCCCGGTTTTCGCGGGCGTTGACATCGGCGCCTCTTTCGAGAAGCAAGCGGATTTTATCCAGACTGCCGCTGTTGACCGCCCGGTGAAGCGGGGTGCACCCTTTGATATCTTTAGGATTGAGATCGATACCCTGTTTTCCCAGCAGGTGGGCGTAGGCCCGGGTGTTAAGATCCCGTTCGTTTTTGGGCGTAAAGGTTCTGAGGATCGTGCTGACCTTGACAGAAGCCGCCACGTGCAAAGGGGTGGCTTCTGTTTTGGTCCGTGCGTTGATGTCCCCGCCGTTGGCGATGATGAGGTCGAGCATTTGGGGGGAGTGGGACGCCGCCCGGTGGATGGCGGAGCGACCCTCGGCATCTTGTTGGGTTACACTCGCCCCTTTTTTGATGACGAAAGGAACGACCTCGTCACGGTAAAACGAGCTTAAGGCCGTCTGGACGACCGTCTGGCCTTTGGCACTGGTCGCAGAGAGGTCGAAGCCCTTTTCCAGATAGAGGGCAACGGTTTCGGCCGGGCAATGGGAGAGGGCGCAAAAGGGCGGGGTGTCTCCCTCAGAGTCCTGCAAATCAAGCGGGACTCCCTTGGCCAAAAGGGTCCGGACATAATCCGGACTGCAGGTGCGGTGCAGGAGGGTCCGGCCCTTGTTGTTTTGGATATGAAAATCCTGTTTGAAGGTGACGAGATACTCAAAGGTCTCGGACTTTGTCGGAGAGTTTTGGGTTCCATAGGCAGGTTTGAGGCTTAAAAAGAGGGGCGTCTCGCCATGGCGGTTGCGGGCGTTGACATCGGCGCCCTTTTCGACCAGGAGCCGGGCAACGGCTTCCAGGTTGTACTTGGCGGCCCTATGCAGGGGCGTCTCTTCCCAGCGGTTGGCGGCATTGACATCGGCCCCTCGCGTGATC
>QKHD01000012.1 GCA_003250175.1 Helicobacteraceae bacterium | reverse complement strand
GAACCTTGCCTTCGATGACCCGGACTAGTTTGGTCTGGGCATGAGGGGCAAGCTGATAGTGTAGGCCGCGAAGGACACCCCTGGAGCTTTTGGATTCGTTATCCTGACAGAAGGTTACACGGTAGCCTAAGAATGCTTCCAGCTTGTCCTGACGAAAAGTTTCCACGAAATAGCCGCGATGATCGCCGTGAACTATTGGATCGCAGATTACAACATCGGGGATGGCGGTACGGGTGAACGTCATCGTTTTACCTTCCCTTCCTTGGCCCGTTTGAGTAGGTACTGACCATATTGGTTTTTTTTGAGGGGTTCGGCAAGCAAGAGTAGCTGCTCTTTAGAAATATATCCCATTTCAAAGGCGATCTCTTCCAGACAGGCGACTTTGAGGCCCTGCCGGTGTTCGATAGTTTGGATAAAGTTGGAGGCCTCTAGCAGACTCTCGTGAGTACCCGTATCAAGCCAAGCGTAGCCGCGGCCCATGAGTTCAACTTTTAGATCTCCACGTTGGAGATAGGTACTATTGACGCAGGTGATCTCCAACTCGCCCCGTTCAGAGGGTTTGATCTGCTTGGCAATCTGAACGACATCATTGGGATAGAAATAAAGGCCGATGACGGCGTAGCTGCTTTTGGGTTGTCTGGGTTTCTCTTCAATGCTCAGCGCATTGCCCTCTTCATCGAACTCCACGACCCCGTAGCGCTCTGGGTCGTTAACGTAATAACCAAAAACCGTGGCCTTGTTTTCTTCTTTAACATTACGGATGGAATTTTGCAGCATTTCGGCCAGGCCGTGGCCGTAGAAGATGTTATCCCCTAGAACCAGACAGACATCAGAATCGCCGATAAAATCTTCTCCGAGGATAAAGGCCTGGGCAAGACCATCCGGAGAGGGCTGAATGATGTATTCAAATGTCATACCGATTTCTTTACCGCTTCCGAGAAGCTCTTTGAATCGGGGGTGATCCTGCTCTGTACTGATGATGAGGACTTCTCTGATACCTGCCAGCATCAGCACAGAGAGGGGGTAGTAGATCATCGGTTTATCGTAGATAGGGGTTAACTGTTTGCTGACACCCTTGGTGATGGGGTAGAGGCGGGTGCCGCTACCTCCGGCTAGGATGATGCCTTTCACTTGGTTCCTTTATGCAAATTTATAAAATGAGGATGAGGTTTTTGGGTGTGTAAATAAGATAGTCGCTTAACGGTGCTAACGAAGTAATAGCGGTTACTCTCAATTTGTATTGTTTGTTGCCAGTCTGAGAGATCGGCTTGAATCGTTTTCAGCCGCGGGTTGATAGCCTCGAGAGAAGCAAGAGTTGATTGATAGCCTGTCGAAAGGTTATCCAAGATGGTGACATCATGGGACGTGGATTCCAAGAGCTGTTTGACCACGTGACTCCCGATGTAGCCTGCACCACCGGTTACAAGTATCTGCAAGAATGCAATCCTTTTAAAGAATGTCGGAATTGTAACGAGTCAGTCGTTAAAAAGTCGTTATTGGACGAGAATCTACAGCTTGCCGTCAGCCTTTGGCAGGGTGTTTTTGATGTCATAGACGATTTGACTGCTTTGATTAAATGTCAGTGATTTAAACTCTTTATGGGCAACGGCCAGTACAACGGCACCATAGTTGGTCGTCTCCGGATAGGACGGTAAGGGAGTAAGCCCATATTCATGGGTGACTTCGGCTGCATTGGCCTGGGGGTCGTAGACATCGACCACACAACCAAACTCCTGAAGCTCACGGATCACATCGATGACACGGGAGTTCCGGATATCGGGGCAGTTTTCCTTAAAAGTAATACCCAAAACCAGAACCTTGGCTCCGTCGATGGTGTGGCCCTTTTTTATCATCAGTTTAATGACCTGGTTGGCGACATAGATACCCATATTGTCGTTGAGACGGCGTCCGGCGAGGATGATCTCCGGATTGTAGCCGACAGCCTGGGCCTTGTGGGTGAGATAGTAGGGGTCGACACCGATGCAGTGGCCGCCGACCAGGCCCGGTTTAAAGGGAAGAAAGTTCCACTTGGTACCTGCCGCTTCTAAGACGGCGTGGGTGTCGATACCCAAGCGGTTAAAGATCAGGGCCAGTTCGTTAACGAAAGCGATATTGATATCCCGCTGGCTGTTTTCAATAACCTTGGCCGCTTCGGCGACTTTGATACTAGGAGCCAGGTGGGTCCCGGCGGTAATGATACTAGCGTAGAGGGCGTCGACCTTTTTCCCGATTTCCGGCGTACTTCCGGAGGTCACCTTGAGAATTTTGGTCACGGTATGCTCTTTATCACCCGGATTAATCCGCTCCGGAGAGTAGCCGCAGAAAAAGTCTTTATTAAAGGTGAGTCCGGAGACTTTTTCCAGAATCGGCACACACTCTTCTTCTGTTGCACCAGGGTAGACGGTGCTCTCATAAATGACGATGTCGTCTTTTTTCAGAACCTTGCCCACGGTTTCACTGGCTTTGCGTAGCGGGGTGAGATCGGGTTTTTTATGCTCGTCGATGGGGGTAGGGACGGTTACGATGAAGACCGCACAATCTTTGATGTCATCGATGTTGTTGGAAAAAATCATCCCGTTTTGGATCGCGTCGTTGACCTGATCTTTGGAGAGCTCTTTCGTGCGGTCGTGGCCGCTCCGGAGCTCATCAATACGCCACTGGGCGATATCAAACCCGACCACCTCATATTTGGATGAAAAGGCGTGGGCCAGGGGAAGGCCGACATAGCCTAGGCCGATGACGCAGAGTTTGGGGGAATTCATTGTGAGCCTCCAAAAAATTCAAGGTACCAGTCCACAAAACGGTCAATACCCTCTTGAATCGGTGTCGCCGGTCGGTAGTTCAGGTTTTCAACCAGATCACTTACATCAGCGTAGGTTGCCGGTACGTCGCCTGCCTGGATGGGGAGCATATTTTTTTGTATCTTCCGACCCAGTTTGGTTTCGATCGCCTGGATGAAGTCCATGAGTTTGACCGGATTGTTGTTGCCGATGTTGTAGATTTTATAGGGTGCGCTGGAGCTGGACGGATCCGGAGCCTTGCCGTCCCAGGAAGGGTTGGGCCGGGCGGGGTTGTCGATGACCCGGGTGATGCCTTCGACAATATCGTCGATGTAGGTAAAATCCCGGAGCATCTCGCCGTTGTTGAAGACATCGATCGGTTTTCCTTCCAGGGCCGCTTTGACAAAGAGGAAGAGCGCCATATCCGGACGCCCCCAGGGGCCGTAAACGGTGAAAAAGCGAAGGCCCGTCGTGGCAATACCGTAGAGGTGGCTGTAGGTGTGGGCCATGAGCTCGTTGGACTTCTTGCTGGCGGCATAAAGGCTGATGGGGTGGTCGACATTGTGCCCGGTTGAGAAGGGCAGGGCTTCGTTGAGTCCGTAAACGGAGGAGCTGGAGGCGTAGGCAAGGTTACGCACACCGTGGTGGCGGCAGGCTTCCAGCAGGTTGATAAAGCCTACGATATTGCTTTCAATATAGGCATGGGGGTTGGTCAGGCTGTAGCGCACCCCTGCTTGGGCCGCAAGATTGCAGACGGCATCAAACCGTTCGCTGGCAAAAAGCGCGTTGATAGCATCACGGTCTTCGAGATTAAGTTGGATAAAGCGGTAGTTGGGGTAGGTTGTGCTTTGGGCTAAACGGTTGTAAGCAATATCTTTTTGGGCTACGCCGGTGGCTTCAAGGCGGCCATATTTGACCCGCTGATCGTAGTAGTCGTTGATGCTGTCTAGTCCCACCACTTCGTCACCTCTGGCCAGCAGCTTGCGTGCCAGGTGAAACCCGATAAAACCAGCCGTTCCGGTGATGAGAATTTTCATGGGTTAGACACCAATCTGGAAATATTCAAATCCGAGATTTTCCATCTGGGCTCGATCGTATTGATTGCGTCCATCAAAGATAACGGATGTCTTCAGAAGAGCTTTCATCTCGTCAAAATCCGGACTTCTGAACTCTTTCCACTCCGTGACCAAAATCATGGCGTCAGCACCTTTTAAAGCATCGTATTTGCCATCGGTATAGGTGACGGATGCATTGCCTTTAAGATAGTGGCTTTCCGCTTCGTGGCGGGCTTTGGGATCATAGGCTTGGACCTTGGCGCCGCGCTGTGTCAGTTCATTGATGATGGTAATGGCACTGGCTTCGCGCATATCATCGGTTTCCGGTTTGAACGCCAGTCCCCACACGGCAAAAGTTTTTCCGCTGAGGTCTTCACCGAAACGGGCGACGACTTTATTGGAAAGGACGCTTTTTTGATCATAGTTGACCGCTTCGACGGCGTCGAGAATACGGGGGGTGTAGCCAAAATCTTTACTGGTTTTAGCCAGGGCCTGGACATCCTTGGGGAAGCAGCTGCCGCCGTAGCCGCAACCGGGATAGATAAAGCTGTAGCCGATACGCCGGTCACTGCCGATACCGATCCGGACCTTGTTGACATCGGCACCGACCCGCTCGCAGATATTGGCGATTTCGTTCATAAAACTGATTTTGGTGGCCAGCATGGCGTTGGCGGTGTATTTGGTCATCTCGGCACTCTTGATATCCATGGCGATAAAACGGTCATGGCTTTTGGTAAAGGGCGCGTAGAGGCGGTGCATGACCTCTTCGGCGTTTTTGTTATCCGCACCGATAACGACCCGGTCGGGCTTCATAAAGTCATCGATGGCTGCACCCTCTTTGAGGAACTCCGGATTGCTGATCACATCAAAGGTCAAGGTACTTTGGCGGGTATCGAGTTCCGCCTGAATCGCCTGCCGCACTTTTTCAGCCGTACCCACCGGAACAGTCGATTTATCCACCACATACATGTGGTGGGTCATGTGGGTGCCAATACTCTTGGCAACGGCTAAGACATATTGCAGATCAGCACTGCCGTCTTCTCCCATGGGGGTGCCTACCGCGATAAAGCAGATGGTGGTGTTTTCCAGGGCCGCTTTAATATCGGTGCTAAAGTTCAGGGTGCCTTTTTTATGGTTGGCCAAAACCATCTCTTCCAGCCCCGGTTCATAAATAGGAATGATGCCCTTTTTTAGGTTATCGATCTTTTGTTGGTCAATGTCCACACAGGTGACGGTATTGCCCATTTCGGCAAAGCAGGTTCCTGTAACAAGACCCACATAGCCTGTTCCGATAACTGAAATTTTCACGGCGTTCCTTTTGTTTTTGTTGAGGTAATTATGGCTTAACTGCGCTTGAAATCGTCTTCCACCCGGATAATGTCGTCTTCACCCAGGTAGTCGCCTACTTGGGCTTCGATAATGACGAGGTCCGTGCTCTCACAGTTTTCCAACCGGTGAAGCTCTCCCATGGGGATATAGGTGGACTCGTTGGTTAATACCTTTTTGGTTTCATTGCCGACGGTTACGGTTGCCGTGCCGCTGACTACGATCCAGTGTTCATTGCGGTGGCGGTGTTTTTGGAGGCTCAGGCGTTTTCCCGGTTTGACCACAATCCGTTTGATTTTATAAGGGGCGGACTCTTCTAAAATCGTGTAGGTTCCCCAGGGGCGGTGGGCGGTCATATGAATATTGTGCAGGTCGTTTTTTTCTTCTTTAAGACGGGCGACGATCTGTTTGACCTTCTGGCCGCTCCCTTTTTTAGCAATCAGCAGAGCATCGGCGGTATCAACGATCATCAGGTCTTCGATATCCAC
>QKHD01000380.1 GCA_003250175.1 Helicobacteraceae bacterium | reverse complement strand
TTATCCATCTCGTCGAGGAAGATGATCCCGCCGCTCTCGGCCCGTTTCAGGGCTTCACGGTGGACGGCCTCCATGTCGAGCAGGTTGTCTCTTGCTTCGCTTTTAAGGGCTTCTTTGGCCTCTTTGACGCTGAGCTCTTTGGTGACGTTCTGCCCCATGGAGCCGAAGACCTTGGAAAAAGACTCCTGCAGTTTGCTCAGCTCCGGAGGCATGTTGTCATCGCTGCCCATGAACTCGACGCTGCTTTTTGGGGAGATTTCGATGCTCACGACCAGGTGGTCGACAGCGCCCAGTTTGACCTTTTCGAGCATCTTGTCATAGCTTTTCGCATACTCGATCTTCTTCTCGTCCGACGCTCCGGAGGGAAGCTCCGGAAGGAGTTTTTTGGCGATCTTTTCCGCCACGTAGTCGTCGATCTTGGCGGCGTTGGTTTCGGTGTGCTCTTCGCGGACGATCTTGATGGCGTCAAAGACGAGGTCGCGCACCATGGATTCCACGTCCCGACCCACGAAGCCCACTTCCGTGTATTTGGTCGCTTCGACCTTGACAAAGGGGAGGTTCATCATCTTGGCCATGCGGCGGGCGATCTCTGTCTTGCCCACGCCGGTCGGTCCGATCATGAGGATGTTTTTGGGCACCACCTCGTCGCGGATCTCTTCGGGAAGGCGCAGGCGGCGATAGCGGTTTCTCAGGGCGATGGCGATGGATTTTTTGGCTTCGTTCTGGCCGATGATGTAGCTGTCAAGGTAGGCGACTACCTCTTTGGGGGTCATCTCCATCAGGGTTTCTCCAGGGTGAGGGTTTTGATGTTGGTGTTGGTGTAGATGCAGAGCTCACCGGCGATGGTCAGCGATTCGCGCACCAGATCCTCCGGAGCCATGGCCGCGTGCTTATCCAGCGCGCGGGCGGCGGCGAGGGCGTAGTTGCCCCCGCTGCCGATGGCCGCGATGCTCAGGTCCTCCGGTTCGACGACGTCGCCGTTGCCGCTGAGGATAAAGAGGTGGTCGTGGTTGAGCACCAGCATCATCGCCTCCAGGCGGCGCAGGTACTTGTCCTTGCGCCACGCTTTGGAGAAGCTGACGGCGGCTTTGAGCAGGTCGCCCTTGTGGTTGTCCAGCATGCTTTCGAACATATCAAAAAGGTTAAAGGCGTCGGCGGTGCTGCCCGCGAAGCCGGCCAAGACCTGCCCGTTATAGAGGGTGCGGATTTTGGTGGCGTTGCCCTTGAGCACCGTGTTGCCGAAACTGACCTGTCCGTCGCCGCCGATGACCGCATGGCCCTCTTTTTTATAGGCGAGGATCGTGGTGGCGTGGAACATTACTCGCCCACGATCTCAATGTGGGTTTTGGGGTGCAGTCCGTGGCCCAGTTTGATGCTGATCTCAAATTTGCCCAGCTCTTTGATGGGGTTGGCGATCTCGACCACTTTTTTGTCAAACTCGTATCCCGCTTCGGCGAAGGCGTGGGCGATCTCGTCCTTGGTGACGGCACCGAAGAGGTGGCCGTTGTCACCCACTTTTTTGGAGAGTTTCACTTCGGCCTTTTCCAGTTTCGCAGCCAGTGCTTTCAGACGGGCCAGTTCAGCTGCCTCTTCAGCGGCCAGGCGGGCCTGTTCCGCTTTGTACTGGGCCATAACAGCCGGCGTGGCGGCCTTGGCCAGCCCTTTGCCGATGAGGAAGTTGTTGCCGTAGCCCTCTTTGACTTCCTTGACTTCGCCCGCCTTGCCCAGGCCTTTGACGTCTTGTGTGAGCAGTACTTTCATGGTAATTGATCCTTTGTGTTCGTACTTAGACGAGGACGTGCTTGAGCACTTCCTCGACGGTGGAAACGGCGACGATCTCGACGTTTTCCTTGACTTCGTCCGGAATTTCATCCAGATCCCGTTCGTAGTTTTTGACGGGAATGAGAACCTTTTTCATCTTCGCTTTGTGGGCGGCGATGAGTTTTTCCTTTAATCCTCCGATGGGCAGAACCTTGCCGCTGAGGGTCAGTTCGCCGGTCATGGCGACGTTGGCTCTGGCTTTTTTATCCGCCAGGATAGAGGCGATGGCGCTGGCCATGGTGATCCCGGCGCTGGGGCCGTCTTTGGGGGTGGCTCCTTCGGGGACGTGCAGGTGCAGGTCAAAGCGGTTGTAGATCTCGTTCACCGGCGGCTGGATCTTTTTCTCCTCTTCCGGAGGCAGCAGGGGCACCTTCTTCGGATCAATGGGGAGTTTTTTGTTATCGATCAGGGTCTTGACCACCGTAAAGGCGATGCGTGCGGACTCCTTCATGACATCCCCCAGGCTTCCGGTCAGCACCATGCCGCCCTTGCCCTTGAGCTTGACCGCTTCGATTTTCAGCACGTCGCCGCCCACGGCTGTCCAGGCTAGGCCGTTGACCACACCGATGACATCTTTTTTGTCCGCTTCGTCGATGGTAAAGACCTCTTTATCCATGAACTCCGGAAGGTTCTTGGTGGTGATGGCGATCTTGTCCAGCTCCGGATTTTCCAGCAGCTTTTTAACGGATTTTCGCACCAGGGTGGCGATTTTGCGGCGCAGGTTTCGCACGCCCGCTTCACGGGTGTACTTTTCGATCAGCTCTTTTAGTGCCGCCGGGGCGATGGTGAGCTCCACCTTTTTCAGACCGTGCTTTTTTAGCTCCTGGTCAATGAGGTAGCGCTTGGCGATCTCGTATTTCTCCTGGGGCGTGTAGCTGCTGACGTGGATAAACTCCATCCGGTCGCGCAGCGGCCCCGGGATACTGCCCAGGTCGTTGGCCGTGGCGATGAAGATCACCTGGGAGAGGTCGAGGTCGAAGTTGAGGTAGTAGTCACGGAACTTGTCGTTCTGCTCCGGATCGAGAACCTCCAACAGCGCCGCCGTGGGGTCGCCCCGCATGGTGCGGCCCACTTTGTCCAGCTCGTCCAGAACGACAACGGGGTTCATCGTCTTGGCGTTGACGATGCCCTGCACGATGCGTCCGGGCATGGCGCCGATATAGGTGCGGCGGTGGCCCCGCAGCTCGCTCACATCTTCCAGACCGCCCAGGGCGATGCGGACCAGTTCGCGTTTGAGCGCCTTGGCGATGGAGTTGGCCAGGGAGGTTTTACCCACACCGGGAGGGCCTACGAAACAGAGGATGGTTCCCTTGGACTCTTTTTCAGCGATACCGCGAAGCTCCAGCATCTCTTTGACGGCGAAAAACTCGACGATGCGCTCTTTTGGTTTTTCCAGGGAGAAGTGGTCGGAATCAAGGCGTTTTTCCACCGCTTTGACGTCGAGCTTGGATTTGGAGTATTGGCCGAAGGGAATCTCCAGGCCCCACTCGATAAAGGTCTGCAGCAAGTTGGCGTCGGCGCTGTCCGGATGCATGCGGGAGAGGCGGTCGATCTGTTTTTTGATCTCCTTGTAGGCATCTTCAGGCATGTGCTTTTTCTTCGCTTCGAGCTTTTCGTAGTACTCCTCGATCTCTTCCTCTTTCTGGGTGTCTTCGCCCAGCTCTTTTCGGATCTGTTTGAGCTGCTCTTTGAGGAAGTATTCGCGGTTGACCTGGTCGATCTTGGAGTGGACCTTGGTCTTGATCTCTTTTTGGAGTTTGGACTGCTCGATCTGCTCGACGACGAACTTGATCAGCATGATCAGGCGCTCTTCGACGTTTTCCTGGATAAAGAGCTGATAGGCCTGGTCGCGCTTGAGCTTGATGGTGCTGGCGATGAGGTCGATGATACGGCCCGGATCGGTGCTCTCGTAGATCGTTCCTAGCAGGTCCGCGGGGAAGTAGTTGCTCATTCCGGAGAGGATTTTGACGTGCTCGCGCAGGTTTTCCAGCATCGCTTCGACGCGGACTTCATCGAATTCGAGGGTCGGGATGATGTCGACGGTGGCGATGAAGGGGTCGATGGCCACGGGGCGGATGATCCGGCCGCGGGTCAGACCCTGGAAGAGAATTTTGATCCGCTTGTCCGGAAGCACCACCTTGCGCATGATGGTTCCGATAACCCCCGCGTCGTAAAAGTCCCCGAAACCTTCCGGCTCTTCGGAGTATTTGGAGGGGCAGACCATAAGCAGGGAGTCGTTGGACATGGCGTCTTCCACGGCCTGGATGCTGCGTTCGTCCGCCAGAAAGATGGGTGAGATCATAAAAGGGTATAAAAAGAGTTCGTTTTCGACGATGATCGGTACGTCGTGGGGAAAATCTCTATAATCGCTTAATTGCATGGTTATCCTCGGTTAATTAAGATAGTTATTCGAACAGGTCCCGTAGCCAGAAGGTCTCCGGAGGGACGATGGAGACGCCGGTAATGAAGGAGGACTTCTCCTTCTCCCGGTAAAATTCAGCCCCCTTGGGCTTGTCGATCCGGTCGTAGAGGGCGGCGATCTCTTTGTTCATGGCATCTTCGCTGGCGACGATGTTGGTGACGATCGTCTGGGCGAAGGGCTCGTAGACGGAGTTCGGATGGTTTTTCAGGTACTCCGCGGATTCACTCTGGGTATCGATGAGCAGCTTCTGGTCCCGCTTGGGGTTTTTCAGGCCGTAGTAGTTGGCCTTGAGCTTGAGAAACTTCAGGTAGGGGATGTTGCTCTTTGTCCCGAAACGCTTGATGTACTCGTCGTAGTAGAAGTTGGCCAGGAGGTACTCTTCATTTTTCATGTGCGCGTCGGCCATGATGAGCATCGCCTCACCCAGAAGCGGCGAGCGGATATGTTCGCCCAGAAGGGAGGTGTAGTGGTTGCCGGCCCCTTCGAGGTTGCCCCGGCCGACCTCCTTGATGATCTGCTGATACCAGTAGAGCGCGGGCTTGTTGCTTTCGGGTTCTTTGTCGGCACAGCCGACGAGAAGCCCCAGGAGCAAGCCGGCGAGAATACGCTTGATGATCACGTCTAAAGCCTTTCTGTTAAAAGCTTTGATTTTATCAGAAGTTGACTAAAATGTGATAGAATCGAATCAAATTCCGTGCGCAACCCCAACGAACCAAAGTGAAGTCCATGAAGCTACATCCCCTTTTTCGGGTCGTGTTATTTTCTCTTTTTATCCAGATCCAGACGGTGTGGGCCGCCCTGCCGACCCTCTCTCCGGATTCGGGCAAGGTGATCGTCAACGAAATCAATCTCCAAGCGATGTACATTGAACTTTATTTCAATGACGATGCCGACATCAACAACTGGGAGCTCTGGATTAACGAACAGAGCAGCTCCGGAGGCGGCACCACCCAGTACGGCTGCACCCTCTCCGGCGTCTATGAGAGCGGACGGTTTCTGCTGGTACCCCAGGAGATCGGCTGCACCTTTGATCTGCACCAGAACACCAACGAAGTGCTGCTGCTGGACGCCGCGGGGCAGGTGGTGCACTACGTCTCCATCTGGCATGCGGGGCACGAAGCCAAAGAGTGGCCCTATGACGGCAACGAGAGCTTTGCCACGGTTTTGGACGGCACCTCCGGAGGCAATCCGGGGACGGTCTGTTCGAAACCCAACGGAGAAGAGGCCGAGGGGGACTGGGGGGTCTATAACGGCGGCGGTACGAACGAGGTCTGTTACCCGACACCGGGCTTGCCTAACGGCTTTTTTACCACCAATCCCTTTGCCAACAACAACGTCCGGAACTTCGCCCGACGCTATCAATCCAGCGCCTACGGGGATGTGGCGATTATCGGGAACTCCGTCATC
>QKHD01000328.1 GCA_003250175.1 Helicobacteraceae bacterium | reverse complement strand
GAAGATACGAATATTTATGTCGACGCCCTGCGACTCGACTCCGAAAAAGCGACCCTGGAGCAGGTCTCCGATACCACCCAAAAAGCGACCACCTTTTCCGACAACACCGACGTCGCCATCGGACAGATGAAAGATGCCCTGGAACAGTTCAAGGTCAAATTGCTTCAAGCGGCCAACGGCGTGCACTCCAACACCTCCATGCAGGCGATCGCAGGGGACTTGGAGGCGCTGAAGCTGCACATGCTCGATACGGCCAACTCCTCCATCAACGGAAACTACCTCTTCGCGGGCAGCAACCTCAAGCAAAAACCCTTCGACGACCAGGCCAACTACTACGGCAACGACCAGATTCTTAAAGCCCAGGCGGGGGATGAGCTCCAAATCGGCTACAACATCGACGGCGAGAGTATGTTTTTCGGTCTGGATACGGACTACAACAAGATCATCACCACCAACGTCAAGCGCTGGGACATGGTGCAGCTTAATCACAAGGCGCTCAGTGTGGAAGATCCGGAGGGGACCGACCTGGAGGTGGCACTGAGCGAATCAAGCTCCATCAAACAGTTGGTCGGCCAGCCCGACGACAGCCAGCCCACTACCTTCTATATCCGTGGACGCAAGGCCAACGGCGAACCCTTTAAAGAGAAGTTCGAGATGACCAACAACGCCACCGTAACGGACCTCATGGACAAGATCGGCCGGGCCTTCGGGAACACCAAGCTCTACAACGCCGTCGAAGTCACCCTGAGCGAACACGGCCAGATCGAGATTATGGACGTTAAAGACGGGCGGATGCTGACGGATTTTCACATGATTGCCGCCGATAAAAACGTGGACAATCTGGATGACCTGCTGGAGATGGAAGACGTGCACCTGGTGGAGTTTCAAAAGAGCGATTTTTCCTACCCCAGAACCCACAACGTGATCGAAAGTACCCAGAGCTTTTACGACCAGCGGATTTTTGAATTCAACTCCACCCTGCGAGACGAATTTACCGAAGAAAAAGCAGGCATTAACGACTACGCCAAGGATATTCTGGGTGCGGATGTTGATCAGATCACCATTAACGTTAACGGTACGGACTACACCCACTCCATTACGGCACTGACCGAGATGAAGGACGTACTTGCCGATCTGCAAGCCGATCTTGAGGCAGCCACGGGCAGCGATTTCGACGTAACCATCCGGGAAGGGAAAATCTCCGTTTTCGACCTCTCCGCCAGTGCGCCCCGGGACGAAATCTATGTACCCAGCAAGCTGGATAACTTCTCCATCAGCACGCAAAATACCGCAACGGGTGAAGATGTACTGAGCTTTTCCGACATTGATGCCTTGGGGTATGATCAGGCCCGTTTTGTCAAAGAGGGGGCGATTCTATCTTCCAACGTCCGTCAGGTGATCCAGGCGGATAACACCTACGCCACCAAGGGAACCTCCCTCAACGAGGTCTCCGGAACCAACGGCATGGATGAGAAGGTCTTTATGATGGACATCATCGATGTCAACGGCCAGCAGAAGAAGGTCGAATTTACCATTCGCGACGTTCCCGATGCGGACGGCCACCTCTCCACCTACCAGATCGTGGAACCGGCCAGTGAAGCGGGCCCCATCTATGACATCTACGACGAATTCGGCAATAAAACGGCGGGCAAAGACTACACCAAGATTAAGGAAGTGGTGCAAAACTACAACCGGGTCAGCCAGGAAGAACTCGTCAACGGGGTGACCTACAGCCAGATGCTGAGCGTCATTCAGGTGGTCATGGCCGACACCATGCCGGCAGACGATAGCTTTGAGGCGTACAACAGTGCGGTGGACAAATCCATGAAGTATGTGGATGCCCAGATGGACCGTTTCGGTCAGATCAGCATCAAAGACCTCACCACCAGCGCGACCAAGATGCAGTTTAGTATGTATGACGCCGACTCCAACCGTTTCGATACCTATTATAAAGATATGACCAAAGGGTGGCAGTCCACCTTCGAAGGGATCAAAGGCGAAATGGGATGGGACGTGCTGGAGAGCAACCCCAACACGACCCTGGACCGGGTTTTCGGGTTTGGGTTTACCTCCGGACTGACCCTCTCCGGAACCAGTATCGACGGTAATCCCGTCAGCGTCACCCTGACCGATGATCAGACCCTGCAGGATCTGCTCGATACCATGGATGCGACTTTTGGCGACGGAACGGGCGGCAACCGGATGATTACGTATGTCCAGGACGGCAAACTGATCTTTAGGGATAATACGACAAATAAACCAACTCTTGCTAAAATAGACTTTACGTTTAACAATGCTCAGGTTGAAATGGACATGACCCAGGCGGCGCCGCTGAGTTTCGCGGCCAACAACGCCCTGACGATTGACCAGCCCAAAGTCAGTTTCTTCGAACAGATCGACATGGCCATCGAAGCGGTCAAGGCCAGCTCCTACCGTGCCGACGGGGACAGCGGAAGCCCCCGCAATATCGGGATCGAAAATGCGATCTTGATGGTCGAGCACCTCTTCGATCACGTCATCCGGAAACAGACCGAAAACGGTTCCCATGGTCAGGCGCTCCAGCTGTCCTATGAAAAATCCGAAATCACGCTGCTTAACGTCGCGGAACTGAAATCCATGGTTCTCGACACGGACTACGGCGCCGCGGTGGTGGAACTGAACCAGCGCACGGTCTCCTACCAGGCCATGCTCTCAACCATTGGAAAGATCAATACCCTGAGCTTGGTTAACTACATCTGACCATCCTAAAGGATATCCCATCGTAAAAGAGATTGCTTTCCTACTCATTATGGGGCTTTTGGCCTACGTCAGCCTCTCCGTCTATCTGGACGGGGCGGAGATCGTGGGCAGTTTCGGCCGAGTGATCGCCGATAACACCTATGCCCTTTTCGGATACGTGGTGTATCTTCTGCCGATCCCTGTTTTTTATCTGCTCTACCGCTTATACAAAGATTTTTCCTACTCCCAGCGGAAGATAGAGATCGCGGCGGCGTCGCTGCTGATTCTCGTGGCGGCACTGATTTTTCAGGATATCGTCACCAACTACAAGATCAGCATCATCGGCAGCGCCTTTGTGGATGTCTTTTTCCCGGTGATCGGCACCGTGGGGATCGCCATCATCATTCTGGCACTTCTGGCCGTGGCGGCGTTGATTATTCTCGATGCCACGGCGGAGGAGCTTTCCTATTATCTCTCCCGCCTGCTCGGCCGCAAGGTGCAAAAACCCGAACCCAAACCGGTACCCGATCCGGAGGCTCCGGTCAAGCGGATTGTGATCAGCGGTTTTGAGGAAGACGAAGCGGAAGACGTCTCTTTGCCTGTTCCCGTAATAAAAGAGACCCCTCCGGAGCGCCCCGCCGACAAGACGGTGGAAACGCCCAAACCGGCGGCCGAGTCTGCCAAATCCAAAGACCACGCCATTGACGCGGAAGCCCGTGTAACCTCCTACCTGGAAGAGAAGATGAGCACGCTTAGTATGGATGACGAGAGCGTGCTGGAAGATATGGAGATGAGCCGTCACCGGTTTATCCCCGTAAAACCCCAGGCAATCGAGACAACCAGAGAGGAGATCAGCGAGCAGGAGCAGGCGAAAATCCAGGAAGAGCTCGAAGAGATCGAGAGCATCGAACGCCTGGTCGATTCCATCGGCAACCAGTACGACAAGGCGCAGCAGGCCCAAGCCCTGCTAAACCGTCAGGAGATCACTCCGGAGCCTGCGTATGAAGTCGAAGAGGAGGCTCCGGAAGAGAGCGAGCCCAAGCGTGCGGAAGTGACCATCGTCAAAGAGCTGGAAGAGAACAAGCGCCTGCTGGACGATATCGAAACGGGAGCCAAAAAAGCGGCTCCTAAAAATTTTGTCCTGCCCAAACTGGAGTTTCTGGCGGAACCCAAAGAGGTTTCCAAAACGATCAACGAAGCGGAGATTGACGCCAAGATCGAAGACCTGCTGGAAAAACTCAAGATGTTTAAAATCGAGGGCGACGTGGTCCGGACCTACTCCGGCCCCGTCGTTACCACCTTTGAATTTAAACCGGCGCCGCACATCAAGGTCTCCAAGATTTTGAACCTTCAGGATGACATCGCCATGGCGCTCAAGGCTCTGACTATCCGGATTCAGGCCCCAATTCCCGGCAAGGATGTCGTGGGGATCGAGATTCCCAACGACAACGTCGAGACGATCTATCTTAGAGACGTGCTCTCCAGCGATATTTTCAACAAGGCCTCCAGCCCGCTGACCATCGCTCTGGGCAAGGACATCGTCGGCAATCCTTTCGTGACCGATCTGAAAAAATTGCCCCACCTGCTGATCGCCGGAACCACCGGCTCCGGAAAGTCCGTGGGGATCAACGCCATGATTCTCTCGTTGTTGTATCGCAACACGCCGGATGAACTGAAACTCCTGATGGTGGACCCGAAGATGCTGGAATTTAGCATCTACAACGACATCCCCCACCTGCTCACCCCGGTCATTACCAAGCCCAAGCAGGCGATTGCCGCCCTGGCCAACATGGTGCGCGAGATGGAGCGGCGCTACTACCTCATGAGCCAGACCCGCACCAAAAACATCGAAAACTACAACGAAAAGGCGATTAAAGAGAACTTTGCGCCTTTCCCATACATTGTGGTGATTATCGACGAGCTGGCGGACTTGATGATGACGGGCGGCAAAGAGGTGGAGGTCTCCATCGCACGCCTTGCCCAGATGGCAAGGGCATCCGGTATTCACCTGATCGTCGCCACCCAGCGGCCCAGCGTGGACGTTATCACCGGTCTGATCAAGGCAAACCTGCCTTCACGCATCAGCTACCGCGTGGGTCAGAAGATCGACTCCAAGGTTATCCTAGACGCTCTGGGTGCCGAATCGCTCCTGGGCCGCGGCGACATGCTCTTTACCCCTCCGGGAAGCGTGGGCGTGGTGCGTCTGCACGCTCCCTGGTCCAGTGAGCAGGAGATCGAGAAGATCGTCGATCACCTCAAAGCCCAGCGGGAGGTGGAGTATGACCACAGCTTCCTCGATGAAGGCGAAGGCGGCAGCATCTCCGGAAACGGCAGCAGCGGCGATTTTGACGAAGAGCTGGATGAAATGTACGAAGAGGCCAAAGAGGTTGTTTTAAGCGAGAAAAAGACCTCCATCAGCTACCTGCAGCGCCGTCTGCAGATCGGCTACAACCGGGCGGCCCGCATCGTCGAGCAGCTGGAAAAAACCGGCGTACTCTCCGAGCAAAACGCCAAAGGGCAGCGTGACATTGTCAGCTGATTGGAAAACACGCCTTAAAAGTTTTTACGCTGCCCGCTGGGCGCGTCTGGAGGCAATGGGGCTGGACAGCTCCGGAGTTGACCCAACCGTCGTTTTTGACCCTTTTCTGGATCAAAAAACTGATCGGCCTGTTCTAATCATCGGCGAAGCCCCCGGAGGCCGCGAGGTGGAGGAGGGCGCCCCCTTTGTCGGCCCCGCCGGCGCCAACCTGGCCAAGCTGATCGTGATGGCGGGCCTCGACCGTCCTCATGACGTACTGATTACCAACGCCTTTCCTTTTCGCACCTTCGAAGCGGGAAGCAAGGGGGTTAAAAACCGCACGCCGGGTAAAGCGGAGCTGGCCCTGGGCGCCAAGCTGCTTTTGGAAGAGCTGGCCATCGTGCAGCCTAGAATGATCCTGATTTTGGGTGGGAGCGCCTACAAGGCTTTTATGAAGCTCGA
>QKHD01000291.1 GCA_003250175.1 Helicobacteraceae bacterium | reverse complement strand
CACTCTCCAGACGCTCTTTGTAGTCCACCATATTGCCTTCGTATCGGTGACGGTGGCGTTCAAAAATTTTCTTCTCGCCATAGGCTTTAAAGAGCTTGGTTTTCTCTTTGACGTTGCACTCGTATTCGCCCAGTCGCATGGTTCCGCCAAGGGGGCTGGTATGGGTCCGGATCTGCTTGCTGCCGGCGTGGTCGATAAACTCGTCGATCAGGTAGATGACCGGGTTTTTGGTCTCCGGATCAAACTCCTGGGAGTTGGCGTCCTTGATCCCCAGTACGTTGCGTGCAAACTCGATGACACTCAGCTGCATGCCCAGGCAGATACCCAGGAAGACCTTTTTGTTTTCACGGGCGTAGCGGATCGCTTCCATCTTGCCCGCGACACCGCGCTCGCCGAAGCCGCCGGGAATGAGGATGCCGTCAACACTGCTTAGGACGCTGTCGACATTCTCCGGCGTGAGGGTTTCGCTGTCGATCCAGTCGATGGCGACCTTGGCGTTGGTCCAGGCACCGGCGTGAATCAGAGCCTCCAGCAGAGATTTATAGGACTCTTTGGACTGATACTTGCCCACAAAGGCAATGCGCACCTCTTTTTCCGGTTCGATGATGTTTTTGGTGAGCTTTTTCCAGTCTTTCATGTCGGTTTTTAGCTCACCCAGTTCCAGTTGGTTGGCGATGGGCTTGAGGATGTTGTCGTTTAAAAAGCGCAGGGGAACGTCATAAATCGTCTTGGCATCGCTGGCTTCGATGACGGAATCGATCTCGATATCACAGGAGTTGGAGAGCTTTTTCTTAATATCTTTGGAGATCGGTTTTTCGCTGCGGCAAACCAGCATGTTGGGGGAAATACCGATGCGGCGCAGCTCCTGGACGGAGTGCTGGGTCGGTTTGGTCTTGAGCTCGTCGGCCACCTTGATGTAGGGGACCAGGGTGACGTGGACGTTAAAGACGTTGTTTTGTTTGTAGGTGTGTTTGAGCTGGCGCACCGCTTCGTAAAAGGGGAGGCCTTCGATGTCGCCGACCGTACCGCCCAGTTCCACGACCAGCACGTCCTGGCCCTTGCCGGCGGCTTTGATACGGCTTTTGATCTCATCGACGATGTGGGGAACAACCTGAATGGTCTTGCCCAGGTAGTCGCCCTTGCGCTCCTTGGCGATGACGGTGGAGTAGATCTGCCCGGTGGTCATGCTGTTTTTCTGCGCCAGGGAGATGTCGAGGAAACGTTCGTAGTTGCCCAGGTCGAGGTCGGTTTCCGCCCCGTCCTTGGTGACAAATACTTCGCCGTGCTCCAGGGGACTCATGGTGCCGGGGTCGACATTCAGATAGGGGTCGATCTTGACCATGCTGACCTTGAGTCCGGAGTGTTTGAGTAGGGTGGCGATGCTGGCGCTGGTGACACCTTTTCCAAGACTGGAAAGTACGCCGCCCGTGACGAAGATATATTTTGTCATTCGGTAAGTTCCTGTGTGAGATTCGATTTATGAAAGACTATATTATACAAAAGAGGTGTTTAAAGGGGGGCAATAAGCGGGGCAAGCGGCTTGGGGTCAGGGTTTTTTATAGAGCTCCGGAGCGCTGAATTTGAATTTTTTGTGGAACCAGAAATAGTCCGCCGGACGTTCGCGTACCGCCGCTTCGATAATGTCGGACTGGCGCTGGGTGCAGCGGAGGATATCGGCCTCTTCGTCATCCGTGACATCGCATTTAAAGGGCTCTTGAAAACGGATGGTGTAGTGGCGGTAGTCGTCCGTGGTGCAGAAGACCGGCAGCAGCAGGGCGTCATATTTACGGGAGATCTGCGACGCCGACTGGATATGCTTGACCGGCTTGCCGAAAAAGGCGACCTTAACCCCACGGCCGTAGTGTTGGTCGACCAGGTAGGCGAGGATACGGCCCTTTTTCATCGCCTTGACCACACCGACCAGGGCCCCCTCTTTTTTAAACATCTGCACATTGTTGCGCTCGCGGTAGGCAACCAGAACATCGTTGAGTCTTGGGGAGTTCATGAGGGCTTCGCCGATGGTGGAGATGGGGGCTTTAAACCCGCCGACGGTCTGCAAAATCAGCTCCCAAGCCCCATAGTGGGCGGAGACGAGGACAACGCTCTCCCCATTGGCCAGGGCGTTATCGAGAATCTCGGGGTTTTCGATGGTGACGTGCTCTTGCAGGAAGCTTTTGGGACGGTTGGAGACATAGATAAAATCGGAGATATAGACCAGAAAGTTCTGGTAGCAGCGCTTGGTGGCGGCTTCTTTTTCTTCCGTGCTGAGGCTGTCGCCAAAGGCATGGGTGAGGTTGGCCATGATGATGCGGCGGTGTTTCATATTGAGGCGGTATAAAAAGCTGCCGAGCCCCTTAAAAAGAGCGATCCGGAGCTTTTCCGGAAGGATCATGATAATGAGTTTGAAAAAGGAAAATGCGTAATAAATAATGTGGTTGACCATAACGACCGATCTTCGTTTTTGTCGGGTATTGTAGCCAAGGCATGCTAAAAGGGTAGTATGGAATATGCAACTTCGTTCCGAAATACTGTGTTTAAAAAAGGAAAAGTAACCATGTCCGTAATGATTACCGATTTGTGCATCAACTGCGACGCCTGCGTGGACGAATGCCCCGCCACCGCCATCGTCTCCGGAGCCGACTCGCCCGTAGACGGCGACCTCACCTATGTCCGTCCGGAGAAGTGTATCGAGTGTGTGGATTGCAGCGTGCCAAAATGTGTCGATGTCTGCCCGACGGACGGTGCCATCGTGTGGGATATGCCCTTTACCGCCCCCTTTAACGACTACTATAAAAGCGGTCATGAATCGGGTGTCTATGCGATCCGCGAGCACAAGAGCAAGGGGGTGATGCTGCCCGAAGTGGCGGAGCGCCCTTTCCGTGAAAGTATCGGGATGGAGCTGCGAAACGCCCACGCACCCCTTGAATTTTAAGAAAGATTCGGCTACAATCCGCCCACTTATTTGCAGGTCCTAATATACATGAGACTACATTCCGCAAAAGATGGGTGGTGATTTTTTATGCCAGGTGTTATCGTAAGAGAAAACGAGCAGTTTGAAGATGCGTACCGACGCTTCAAAAAACAGACTGATAGAAACCTCGTTGTCACCGAGTGCCGCGCTCGCCGATTCTTTGAATCTAACGTAGAGAAGAAGAAAAAGCAAAAAATGCTGGCTCGCAAAAAACAACTCAAGCGTCTTTATATGATGCGACGTTACGAGTCCAGACTCTAATTCTTTTCTTCCCCGGGTTTCCCGGGGAAACCTCCCAAAATCCTTTCTGTTCAAGCCATTCTTTGATACAATAGTTGCAATTTCAATCCGCATACCATTCAAAGGCTGCTTTTCATGCGTATTCTTGCATTTGTACTGCTCATCTCCGGAGTCCTTTTCGCTTCCAACCCGCTGGCAACGATTGTCAAAATCGAAGGAACGGCCAAAGTGCTCAAATCCGGAACCATCAAAAAAGACGATGCCGTCCCGGGACAATCCATTTTTGAAGGCGACATGGTCATCACCTCCTCCGGATCCATGGCGGCGGTCGAGTTCGTAGACAAATCCAAGGTCATTCTTGATGAAAAGTCCAAACTGCTGGTTCAGGGGTTTGATGCCATGAAGCAAGAGGGGGGTAAGGTCTATTACGAGATCACCAAGCGCGGAGCCCAGGGGCTGAAAGTTGCGACCAACTTCGCCGTGATCGGGGTTAAGGGAACCAAGTTTGTCATTACCGACGACAACAAAACCCAGTCCGTTGCCCTTAAAGAGGGTCTGGTCGGCGTTCAGTCCATCCAGGCAGAGTTTGCCCTCTACCGCCAGCAGCTGGAAGAAGAGTTCGACGCCTTCATGAAAGAGCAGGAAAAAGAGTTCGAAGCCTTTAAAAAAGAGGGTCAGGAAGCGGTCTTTGTGGGGAACTTCAAAGAGATCGACCTCGAACCGGGCAAAACCATCACCATCAGCGGCAACCGTGCGGACGAGAGCGCTGACCTGGAGGCGATTGCCCAGGAGTTCTCCCGTTTCGAATCCTTTTAATCGGATTTAGATGTTTACCACGAAGTGGCGGTGGGGGGTCTCCGGAGCCCTGGCGGCGGTGCTGATACTCCTTTGGTATTTCAAGCTGCCGCCCCTGTACTCCCTCTCTCTTAAGATCAACGATCTCAACTTCTTTTTAGAGGATAAACACCCCGATAAAGACGTGGTCTTTCTGGCCGTTGACGAACGCAGTGTCAATCGGCTGGGACGCTGGCCCTGGGACCGTGATGTCTTTGCCGCCGGTATCGCCAAGCTATCCCAGGCCAAGGCGGTGGCTTTGGATATGGTTTTTTCCGAAACCTCCGTACCGGAAAAAGATACCCTTTTGGCCGACACGATTGCCGATCTGGACAATACCATCTGCGGCTTTTTCCTACGCAATGATGCAACAGAAACGCTCCCGCAGACTTCCCGAGAAATGCTGGCCGAGTCTGCCCTGGAACGGATTTTTGTCACCCGTCTGCCCTTTGTGGAGACCAGTTTTGCGGAGATCAATATTCCGGAGATTCTGGGCAGCTGTACGCTCAATGCCTCCTTTTCCACCCTTCCGGACCGGGACGAACTCTACCGCCGCTATCCCGTGGCCGTCATGTATGATTCCCTGGTCTATCCGTCACTGGGAGTTCAGACCCTGCGTTATGTCCGCAACAAAGATGTGGAAATCCGCGAAGGTGCCTCCGGAGCCTATACGCTTCTTTTTGATGATCACGTGCTGGATATCGATGATCACGGGTTTATCCTGCTCAATTACTACCCGCTAAAAAACTACACCATCCTCTCCTTTTCCGATCTGGTCGACGGCAAGATCCGTCCGGAGTATTTTAAGGAGAAGATTGTTCTGGTGGGGATCACGGAAGCGGGTATTTCGGATATCCGGGCCACGCCGCTGGGTCAGATTCCCGGACCCCTGCTGCACTACACCTTTATCTCCAACTACCTGCAAAATATTTTTGTCGTGCAGCATGAGTGGATGGAGTTTGCCATTTTGCTTCTCATGCTGTTGCTGCCGATGGTGCTGGACCGCTTTATCAAAGGGATCGGCCGCCGTATCGGTGTCTACCTTGCCGCTTATCTGCTGATTTTTATACTCTCCAAAGTGCTCTTTGTGATGCTCAACATCTGGGTCGACGTCTTCTACCCCTTTGTGGCGATGATTCTGCTGGCCATGGCCAATGAGTTTCACATCTTCCGCCAGAAAGAGGGGGAGAGCCGCTTTATCAAGGGGGCCTTTAGCAGTTACCTCTCCCCGGCGCTGCTCGATGAGATCATCCGCCATCCGGAAAAGCTCAAACTGGGTGGGGAGAAGAAGGATGTCTCCATCATCTTTACCGATATTCGGGGCTTTACCACCATCTCCGAGAGCATCAAGCCGGAAGAGCTGATCGATCTGCTAGAACGCTACTTTACCCCCATGACCCAGATCGTTTTGGAGCATGAGGGCACATTGGATAAATTCATCGGTGATGCGGTCATGGCCTTTTACAACGCACCCGTCGATGTGGCCGACCACCCCGTCAAGGCGTGCCAGACCGCCCTGGAGATGATCCGCAAACTCAAGGACGTTAATAAGATTTTGCATGATCGCGGGCTCCCTTCCGTCGATATCGGTGCAGGGATCAACAGTGCCGAGGTGATCGTGGGCAACATGGGCTCCCACGGGCGTTTTGAATACTCGGTCATCGGTGACGGGGTCAATCTGGCATCACGTCTGGAGGGGCTTAAT
>QKHD01000402.1 GCA_003250175.1 Helicobacteraceae bacterium | reverse complement strand
GGCCGTCCTCCGGATCGCTTCATTGCTTCCCAGCCAGGCGGCAATGGGAAAACGCAGGGAAAGCGCCGCCAAAAACCGCGGCGTCACCCGTTTGGGACGGCGGCGCTGAAACGTAAGGTTTTTTTCAAACCGCCGGGGCGCGCCCAGACGCTCCAGCATCGGGCTTACAGGCCAGTGCAGATGGTGGCGGAAGAGGTAGAAAAGCCCCTCCCCGGCCCGCTCCCACGAAGCGTTTTTGGCAAGGTGCTGCCACATCACCGCCATCTTGATAAAACGGCGTCGCTCCAGCGTCACCCCAAAAAGCCGCTCCAAAATCCCCAGTTCGTTGGCATAAAAAAGCCCCCTGGCCACCCAGCGGGCGGCGAAGAGCTTGGCAAACTCGCCCCAGAGCCGCTCCTTGGAGAGGTCGTCCAGACCAAGCGATCGGCAGACGGTTAGCGTCTCCGGATCGATCCGGAGACGGTAGCGGGCGGCAAACTGCATGGCCCGCAATACCCGCAGGCTGTCTTCGGCGAACTTCTCCGGATCGATCAGCCGCAGGGTTCCGGAGGCCAAGTCCGCCTCCCCGCCCCAAAAATCCAGCAGCGTTCCGGAGAAGAGGTGCACCATCATCGCATTGACCGTAAAGTCGCGGCGAAAAGAGGCGGTGCGCTCATCGGAGGCTCTGGTGGTAGAAAAGGCGGTGTGGCCTTCGCCCGTCTTGGTCTCGGTGCGGGGAAGGGCCAGGTCGAAACTGCGCCATTTATAAACGTGAAAACTCCGCCCCACTCGCACGGCACCCAGCTCCTCCATGGCGGCGGCAAAGGCCGTTTCGTCCAGGTCGTAGACCTCGATGTCGTAATCGGTGCTGGGAAGGTTGAGGAGGGCATCACGCACGCAGCCTCCCACCAGGTAGGCGCGGGAGGTTTTTTGGATCAGAAAATTGCGGAGGGTGACGAGATCGTCGTCATAGGGGCTGGGGAGTAGAAAACCCCTATTTTTTAGCGGCGTTAATGGCATCAAGCCGCTCGTCGGTGACGGAGAGGAGGTACTCCAAGAAGTTAATCGTCAGATCAACCTTGGCCTCGACGCTTTGGTTTTTGGGGGAGTTGAACCCCTCGAACATGACCAGGATACGCTCTTTCATGTTGCGCAGAAACTGCTCTTCCTCGCTGATGCGGGGACGCACAGCCGCCGGCTTGGGAACAACGGGAATGGGGGCCGGTTTTGGGGCTTTGACCACCGCTTTGGGTGCTTCGGCTTTGATCGGTTCCGCTTTGGCGGGTTCCTCTTCCCTGGTCTCGCGGACCTTGGCGCTCTCTTCCCGCTTCAGGTCGATCAGACGGCTCTCTTCCTCTTCCTGGATATCCGATAGCACTGACAAAACGACATCTTTTAGTTCCATAAAATTGCTCCTACTGCTCAAATACCAACCACCGCTCAAACTCTGCGTACTCCACATCGGAGTTCATGTTGATAAAAAAATCCAGCATCTGCTGGTTCACGCCGGCGTATTTTTCCTTCACTCCGGAGAGGCGCTTGACAGCGATCTGCGCCTCTTTGTTCTCCGGATCTTTCTCCAAAATCTCCTGGTAAATCTTCAGGGCGTCCTCTTTAAGCCCCTGGGATTCGTATACCGCCGCCAGCGTTGCCGTTTTGATCACGGGGTTACTCCGCCGCGAATCGGGCGATGACGTCGCCCATTTCCTGGGTGTTGCAGACCGTCTTGGCGTCGAATGCCGCCAGGTCACCCGTGCGGTAGCCCTCGGCCAGGGCTTTTTTGATGGCGTTGTCGATGCGGTCCGCCGCCGCTTCCAGACCCAGCTCGAAGCGGATCATCATGGAAGCGCTGGCAATGGTCGCGATCGGGTTGGCGATCCCCTGCCCGGCGATATCCGGAGCGGAACCGTGGATCGGCTCATAAACACCGGTCGGCCCGCCGGTGGAGGCGCTGGGGAGCAGCCCGATGGAGCCGGAAAGCATGCTCGCTTCATCGCTCAAAATGTCGCCGAAGATGTTGCCGGTGAGGATCACGTCAAACTGCTTGGGGTTGCGGATCAGCTGCATGGCGGCGTTGTCCACGTACATGTGGCTCAGCTCCACCTCCGGATAGTCCTTGGCGATGCGCTCGACCGTTTCGCGCCAGAGCTGGCTGACGTCGAGAACATTGGCCTTGTCCACGGAGCAGATTTTTTTGCCCCGTTTCATGGCGATCTCGAAGGCGACCTTGGCGATGCGCTCGATCTCCGGAATCGTGTAGACCATGGTGTTGTAGGCTTTGTCCCCTTCGCGGCCCTTGGGCTCGCCGAAGTAGATGCCGCCGGTGAGTTCGCGCACGACGATCAGGTCAACACCCTGCACCACTTCGGGTTTCAGGGTCGAGGCGTTGACCAGCTCGTCATAGACGATGGCCGGACGGATGTTGGCGAAGGCGTTGAGCGCTTTTCTTAAGGCCAGCAGGCCGCTTTCCGGACGGAGGTGACGCTCCAGGTTGTCCCACTTGGGGCCGCCGATGGCACCGAAAAGAACAGCGTCGCTCTTTAGCGCTCCGTCGATGGTTTCCTGTGGAAGCGGAACGCCGGTGGCGTCAATGGCCACGCCGCCCATGAGGTATTCGCTGTAGTTGAAGGCGATCCCTTCTTTGGCCGCGACGGCGTCAAGCACCTTGATCGCCTCGTCGACGATCTCCGGACCGATACCGTCCCCTTTGATAACCCCGATGTTGTACTGTTTGCTCATGCCAGACCCATCTCTTTCTGCGCGTAGGGGATCAGGCCGCCCGCGTCGATGAGTTCCTGCATAAAGGGAGGAATGGGCTTGAAGGTGTAGGTCTCACCCTTGGTGTTGTTGGTGACGGTGCCCTTTTCCGTGTCGATGGTGAGGCTGTCGCCCGTATCGATGCGGTCGGTCTCCGCCACTTCATAAATCGCCAGACCCATGTTAAAGGCGTTGCGGTAGAAGATGCGGGCAAAGTTCTTGGCCAGAACCGCACCCACGCCCGCCGCCTTGATGGCGATGGGGGCGTGCTCGCGGCTGGAACCGCAGCCGAAGTTCTCGTCGGCGATGATGATGTCGTTTTTTGCTACCTTGGAGGCGAAGTCGGGAATATCCGAGTCCTCCATGACGAATTTTGCCAGGTGGGCGGGTTCGGAGCTGTTGAGGTAACGGGCCGCGATGATGACGTCCGTATCGATGTCCTTACCGAATTTCCAGGCATTTCCGGTGGTGATTGCCATGTTGTGTTCCTACAAAAAAAATTGTTTTATTCTATCAAAATGCGGGTTAGAGCATGACCCATGCGCTGACCAGACCGATCAGACCGCCGAAAACCCCGCCCCAGACCACGAGCCAGCCCAGGTGTTCGCGGATCATGCCCTCCATGATTTCGCGCACCATGACGGGGGTGAGTTCATCGAGGCGCTTGGCGACAATGTGGTCGACCTTGGCCAGGATGTCGTGGCTTAGGCGCCCGCCCTGGAGGTTTTTGCTCAGGGTCTTTTGAAACCCGGCGCTCTGCGCGATCTTGACCAGCGCGCCCCGCATGCGGTTTTCAAAGGGGGTTTTAAGACCATCGAGGGCATTGGCCCCGCCGAACATCCCCAGCATGGTGCCGAAGGAGGATTCCAGCACGGCGCCTTTGAGGGATTCGAAGGCCGGGGAGAGGTCGGTCTCTTCGATGACGGGGGCCAGGTCGATGGGTTGGTTGCCCTCGTCGCTGACGAAACGCTCCAGGTTTTCACGGGTAAAAAACTGGTTCATGAGCAGCCCGTGGATGCCCAGCTTGATGGAGTCAAAGCGGGATTCGATCACTCCGGAGCCGTACAGAAAGGGAACCTTGTGAAAGAGCATGCGCACCGCCAGCCAGTTGGTCACCGCTCCGGAGAGGGCAAACAGCCCGGTCATGAGCAGCAGGGTGTCCCAAGGCGCCGGAAAGGCGAAGGAGAGCGCCGCCAGTACCGCAGCGGTGCCGTTGGTAACGACGGATTTCAGGGCGTAACTCATGGCTGCCCCATTTCGTTGCGGATTTCGTCCCACTGCTCTTCGCTCATGTCCCGGTCATAGTTGACGAACTGGTCGATAATGTGTCGGGAAGAGGCGAAGTTGTAGCGCATTTTCAGCTCTTCGACGGGGCCTTCGACGATGGTGTAGTAGTTGAAATACTCCACCCCCGGAAAGAGCTCGACCTCCGGATCGGTGTAGTGGCCTTCTGCATAGAGGAAGGCGCGGTTTTCCAGCATGGCCGAGGTGGCGACCCCTTCCACATAGACCACATTGCGGGTTTTGGCGTAGAAGAAGGTAAAACTCTCCTTGCCGAAGGTCTCGCTCTGCTTGTAGGCTTCGTAAGCCTGGTTGATGTCGTTTTGGAAATTCTGGGAAAGGGTGGTGTAGGAAACGGGCTCGACCCGTTTGGCGACCAGGCGGCCGAAATTGTCACGCAGTTCTTTTTTTGCCACGAATGATCTCCTTGTTTTTGGAGAGGATTGTAACAAAAAAAGGCTATGGGTATTTTCTGCCACTTTAGTGGCTAGCTTTAGTGCCTAAGCGGCCAGCGCAGCTATCCGGAACTTGGTTCCGGATAGCGTGTTATTAGCGTTTGAGCTGGTTAACGGTTTGAAGCATCTCATCACTGGTGGTGATGGCTTTGGAGCTGGATTCGTACGCACGCTGACCGGTGATCAGGTCGGTCATCTCTTCAACCAGCTGCACGTTGGAGAGCTCCACGAAGCCCTGGCGGGTCTGGCCGATGCCGTTGATGCCGGGGATGCCCACGATCACGTCGCCGCTGGCGGCGGTATTGATGTAGTTGTTGTCCCCAAGGGAGTGCAGACCGGCGGGGTTGATGAAGTCGGCCAGTTCGATCTGACCGATCTGGGTGGAGACGGTCTGGCTTGCCTGCATGATGGAGACGATCCCGTCGGCACCGATGGTGATCTGGGTGGCGTCCGCAGGGATAACCAGCTCCGGAATCAGACGGTAGCCGTCGGATGTGACGACGTTGCCGTTGTTATCGAGCTTGAAGCTGCCGTTTCGGGTGTAGCCGGTGGTACCGTCGGGCAGTTCGATCTGGAAAAATCCGTCGCCGGTGATGGCGATGTCGAGGCTTCCGGAGGTCTCTTTGAAGTTCCCCTGGGAGAAGATCTTTTGAATTGAGGTCGGTCGTACACCCAGACCCACTTCCATACCCGTAGGGGAGATGGTGGTGGCGGAGGTGGAGGTTCCGGCGTACTGCATGGTCTGATACATCAGGTCCGCAAACTCGGCACGCTGCTTTTTGTAGCCCACGGTGTTGACGTTGGCGATGTTGTTTGAGATGGTGTCGATTTGCAGCTGCTGGGCCAGCATCCCGGTGGCTGCGCTGTAGAGAGATCGAATCATTAAGGCTCCTTATTATGCTCGTGCGGCTAGTTTTTCGATGGCGTCGCTGTTCATGTCGTTCATGTGTGAATCCATCGCTTTTTGGTACATATCAACCAGACGGTTGGTCTCGATCAGTGCCGTCATTTCACGGACGGCGTTGACGTTGCTCTTTTCCACATACCCCTGCTTGACCAGGCTGTCGCCGTCAAGCTGCTCCATCTCGGTGAAGCTGCGGTACATGCTGTTGCCCTCTTTGACCATGTACTTGACATTCTCCGGACGAACCACCATGACCTGGTTGAGGTACTCGTTACCTTCCAGATTGGCCTTATCGAGCAGGTACATTTCACCCTGCCCCGTAACGCTGATCTCGCGGTCGATGGGAACGGAGATCAGATCGCCCCCTTCGCTGT
>QKHD01000194.1 GCA_003250175.1 Helicobacteraceae bacterium | reverse complement strand
CTCGATATGCTCAATGCCCAGCATCTCATATTGCAGAATATCACTTTTGACAAAGTGGTTGATAAACGCAAACTGTAGGTAGGTGGTGGGGGAGGGGTCAAACCCGATCACCCGCTTGGGCTGTTGGGAGAGCATCCGGAACATGTAATAGCCGTTGTTGCAGCCCACATCCGCCACCACCTTGCCCGTAAGATTGATGTGCGGTTCGAGAAGGTTGTATTTGATAAAACTCTGCCACTCCGTATCGATCAAGAGATTATCGATCTGAAAGGGCCCCTTGCGCCAGGGTTTTAGCCCCCAGGCCGCGTCCTTGATCTGCCGGGTCAGCTCGGCGTCGGCATCGGTTTCGATGGTGATGATATCGTCCAGACGGACGGCGCGGACGGGAACCTCCGGAAGGTTGTCTAGCAGGGCTTTGGCCGGAGCGATGTTTTTCCACTCCAGCGCCTTAAAGCGCTCTTCTCGGATTTGATTCAGTTGCAATTGAGACAGTCCTTGATGGAGGAACGGGGTTGTTCGCAACGGTTGTAGATATTGTTTTTGGGGCACTCTTTATGGTAGATGCCCATGGAGTCATAGTACTCCGTACAGTCGTTATAGAGGCTGGTAGAGATGCCGCACTCGTTCATAAAGCGGCTGCAGCCGCTAAAAAGCAGGGCGATCAGGATGGCGGGTATTAGCTGTTTCATACCGCAAATGGTATACAATCCTGCCTTAGAAACACAGGGCCCCGCTGCCTTTTACCGGAAGGAAAAACCATGAACCATACCCAAAGCAAAGCCGCCTTCGACGAGGCGCTCAAGGTCATTCCAGGTGGGGTTGACTCCCCCGTACGCGCCTTTAAGGCCGTGGGCGGCTACCCACCCTTCATCTCCCACGGAAAGGGCGGCCACATCTACGACATCGACGGCAACGCCTACATCGACTACGTGCAGAGCTGGGGTCCGCTGATCTTTGGCCATGGCGATCCGGATGTGGAAGCGGCCGTCATCGAAACGGTCAAAAAAGGCCTGAGCTTTGGCGCCCCCACCTTGCTGGAGACCGAACTGGCCAAGGAAGTGCTGGAACTCTACCCCTTCATGGACAAACTCCGCTTTGTTAGCTCCGGAACCGAGGCGGTCATGTCGGCAATTCGTCTGGCCCGCGGTTTTACGGGGCGTGACGATATCGTCAAATTCATCGGGTGCTACCACGGCCACAGCGATTCGCTGCTGGTTCAAGCGGGTAGCGGTGCGGCGACCTTCGGTTCCCCCAGCTCCCCCGGCGTTCCGGCGGATCTGACCAAGCACACCCTGCTGGCCGAATACAACAACCTCGAAAGCGTCAAAAAATGTTTTGCCGACAGCAAAAACATCGCCTGCATCATCATCGAACCGATCGCGGGCAATATGGGTCTGGTTCCGGCGGACGAGGCGTTTTTGAAAGGGCTGCGCGAGCTGTGCGACGCCCATGGTGCGCTGCTGATTTTTGATGAGGTCATGAGCGGTTTCCGTGCGGGGCTTAACGGTGCCATGGCGCACACCAGTGTGGTTCCGGACATGGCGACATTCGGCAAGGTCATCGGTGCGGGTATGCCGGTGGGTGCCTTTGGGGCACGGGCCGAGATTATGGCCAAGCTCTCTCCGGAGGGGCCGGTCTATCAGGCGGGAACGCTCAGCGGCAACCCCGTGGCCATGACGGCAGGCATCACCTCCTTGAAAAAACTCAAAGCGGCTCCGGAGCTTTACAATGAACTCGAAGCTAAGGCCCGACGCCTCACCAACGGCCTGCAGCTGGCGGCCAAAGAGGCGGGCGTGGCGATCCAGACCGATGTGCGCGGCAGCATGTTCGGCTTTTTCTTCTCTGCCACGCCGGTTAAAAACTTTGCCGATGCGGCCAAGTGCGACGGCGGCTTTTTTGCCCGGTTCCACCAGGGTATGCTGGAAGAGGGCGTCTACCTCGCCTGCTCCCTTTTCGAAGCGGGCTTTATCTCTACGGCCACAACGGACGAGATGATCGACGCCACCATCGCGGCGGCGGAAAAAGTATTAAAGAGAATCGCATGAGCAAGATCAAAAAAGGTTTCGAGGGGCTGCAGAGCCTCTCTTTGGGTATCTCCATGGTGGTGGCGGTGGTCATCGGTGTGGGGATCGGGATATTGCTGAAAAACCTCACCGGTATCGGCTGGCTGCTCTGGCTGGGCGTGGTCTGGGGCGTGGGCGCAGCGGTGCTGAACGTCTACAAAGCCTACGAAAAACTCAAGCGCGAAATGGACGAAGAGGCCGAGCGCCGCAACAGCCGCAAGCCCCTTTATGACGATGATGACGACGAGGACGATGCGTAAGTTTCTGCAGCTTTTTGTACTGGTCGATCTGCTGCTGCTCTTAGCCTCACTGTTTGTCTGGGATATGAGCGGGGTGCTTAATGCCCAGGTCGGGGCACTTAGCGCCCTGGCCGTGGCCTTTGGCTCCTTTATGGGCTACCGCCATACGATTCACAACGAAGTGGAGCGGGTGCAGGGCATGAACCTGGGGGAAGATCGGGACGAAATGGAAAAGATCGACGACCCCCACGGCCTCTATGACGACGAACCGATTAACGACGCCCCCATCAGCGATGAAGAGGCCAAGCGGATTTTTGCGGAAGAGAAGCAAAAGGTCAAGCAGCAGTCCACCATCAAAAACATCTTTCTCACCTATCGGGGCATCTTTTCACCCCTCCGGATCTTGGGATATTTTCTGCTGGTCTTCGGGTTTTTCTGGCTGGAGGGGAACGGCAACCTGCAGGTGGTGCCCTATCTTTTAGGCCTCTCCGTTTTACCGGTGACCTCGGTCGCCGCCTCCCTTACTTCCCGTTAACCTCGTTTAGCAGCTTCAGAAAAAAGGGCGCGGTCTTTCCGCCGATTAATTTAGGGTGGATGTCCTTTCCGGAGGCATCCAGAAAGTGAAAGACCGGCGTGACCCGCTCGCGCAGATGCTCCGGAACGTCGTCATGATGGACATTGAGCTGCAGCGGAATAAAATGGGCCGTGATGTAGGCCTTGACCTCACCGTCGCTAAAGACGTTCTCCTTCATATACTCGCACGTCCCGCATCCGGGCTGACTCATAAAGACCAGAACCTTTTTATGCTCCGCCTGGGCCTGCTTAAGGGCTTCGTCGTAAAAGGGCTGCCACGCTATTCCGGCGGCGGAGAGCTGGATCAACATGACCATAAAAAGAAAAAGTTTTCGCATCAGTGTGCTCCTTGAAGTATGTGGGTAATGGTTTCTTGAGTGTAGGTCTGGGAAACGCCCCAGGCCACGGCGGTCTGGGCAGCATTGTCGGCAATGGCCGGGATCGCTCCGGATTCAATGCCGACATCTTGCAGCTTGGTCGGCGCCCCGATACCGTTAAACCAGGACTCCAGGGCATCAATACCTTGCTCCGGAGTGGTGCCGTGGCCAAAGACTTCCATGGCGAAGCGGCGGAACGGTTCGGTGTGTTGGGGCAGAAACCAGCGCATCCAGGCGGGTAGCACGATGGCAAGCCCCGCGCCATGGGGAATATCGTGCAGGGCGGAGAGGGAGTGCTCGATCATGTGGTTGGCAAAGAGCCCGCCCCGCATACCCGCCGATGCCACGCCGTTTAGCCCCATGGTCGCACTCCAGGCAAAGCTGGCCCAGGCGTCGTAGTCACGGCTGCCGCTGAGAAGCATGGGGGTGGTTTCCATGACGGTCTTAACGATCCCTTCCACAAAGTAGTTTTGCAAAGGGGTGTGATTGATGTGGGTAAAGTAGCTCTCCAGCACGTGGGTGATGATATCGACCGCGGCGTAGGCGATGTAGTTTGCCGGAACGCTCATCATCAGCTCCGGATTGATGATGGAGAGTTTGGGGTAGAGGTGGATCGATTTGCAGCTGTACTTCTGGCGGGTTGTTTCATTCGTCAGGACGCTGTTGCCGTTCATCTCGCTGGCACTGGCGGGCAGGGTGAGGATGGTGTAGATGGGCAAGGCGGCGGTAATGGAGGTGCCGGTGTAAAAATCCCATGCATCACACTGGAGGGCAACGGAAGCGGCAATCGCCTTGGCTTCGTCAATGACCGAGCCGCCACCCACGGCCAGCACGGCATCGCAGCCGTTTTCCCGTGCCAGATCAGCTCCGGAGCGGGTATGGGAGAGCACGGGGTTGGAACGGACACCGCCGTGTTCGCTCCACGAAATTCCGGAGCGCGTCAGGGCGTCGGTCACCCGTTGAAAAAGACCGTTATGCTTGATGGAACCGCCGCCGTAGACCAGCAGGACATGGAGGATGCCTTCTTGCTGTAACAGCTCGCCAATATGGGTCTCTTTATCAGTGCCAAAAAGGATGTGAGTCGGATTGTGGAAAGAAAAATCAGTCATGGCCTATTGTAACAGGCGGGGTGTTAAAAAATCATTCTCCGGAGGCTCCGGAGAATGGGGTGAGATTAGTTCTCGATGTAGTTTTTAAGGGCTCGGCCCACTTTGGGGTGTTTGAGCTTTTTAATGGCGGAGGATTCGATCTGGCGAACCCGTTCGCGGGTGACGTTGAGCTCTTTACCGATCTCTTCAAGGGTTCGGTCGCTTTCGTCGTCCAGCAGGCCGAATCGCATGCTGATTACCGCTTTTTCACGGTCGTTCAGCTGGTCGAGAACCTCGGCAATCTGGCTGGTGAGGTCATCTTTGAGGATGTTTTCCACCGGATTGCGGGAGTTGGTATCTTCGACAAAGTCACCGAATTTACCGTCTTCATCGCTGCCCACCGGGGCTTCGAGGCTGATCGGTTCTTTGGTGATCTTGATGACGTTTTTCACCTTCTCGACGGAGAGACCGACTTCTTTTGCAATGGTCTCCTCATCCGGCTCTTTGCCATGCTCCTGGACATGTTTGCGGATCACCTTGTTGATACGGTTGATCGTCTCAATCATGTGGATCGGAATACGGATGGTTCGGGCCTGATCCGCGATGGCACGGCTGATGGCCTGACGAATCCACCACGTTGCGTAGGTGGAGAACTTGTAGCCCTTTTCGTATTCGAACTTGTCAACCGCTTTCATCAGACCGATGTTTCCTTCCTGGATCAGGTCAAGGAAGGGAAGTCCCCGGTTGGTGTAGCGTTTGGCGATGGAGACAACCAGACGCAGGTTGGATTTGGCCATGCGAACCTTGGATTCGTCGGCGATCTTTTTCCCGCGCTTGATCTGTTCCAGAACCTCTTTAAGGGTCTTTTCGTCCAGATTAAAGCTGTCTTTGGAGGCCTCTTCCGTCTGGACCAGTTTTTTGATGTCCATGTAGGTATTGACCATGGTCGCCTCCGGAACGGCGGCGGCGATGTCCTCTTTGGACATATCGGTGATCTTGTCCAGAATCTTCAGGTGGTTCTCTTTGAGCTGGTCGTTAAAGAGGGGGAGTTGGTACTCCAGCTTTTTCAGCTCGCGCTCAAAGAAGGATTCACTCTTCAGGGAGGTCTCCATCGCTTTGACCAGTTCGTTGATCAGCTTGGAGGTCGGTCCGAGCTCCAGAAGGCGGTCTTTCACCAGATTCTTTTTATACGAAATTGTCAGGATGCGGTGAATCTCTTTCAGCTCATCGCTCTCCGGATCGCCCTGGGTGCTTTTTTCCCAGTCTTTTTTCGCCTTTTCAAGCGCCTTGAAGCTTTCAAAAACCTTCTCTACGCGCTTGTTATCCTTGCGGCTGTTATTGGCGTTGCTGTTTTCATCGTCATCATCGTTGCTGTCGTCGTCGTCAAAACTTTTAAAGAGTTCCTTGACCCGGCGTTCGCGGTTGATGAGGGC
>QKHD01000112.1 GCA_003250175.1 Helicobacteraceae bacterium | reverse complement strand
TTTTTTTCCAAAACTTCGGGAGTTTGCCGCTGAAGAGCGGCAAAAACTCTTAGGCTAGATCCTTTTGCGCCGCCTTTTGCAGAGCGGCTTTCCATGCTTCCCGTACCGTTTCTTTAGAACCCACCACGGGGCCGAAATAGTTACGCCCCGTTACCTTGACACCGCACAGGCCCAAAACCGGTTGTTTGAGCATTTTCATAAGCGGGTCTCCCATCACAAAACGGAAATACCAGACCGGAGTGTCCATGGTGGCGATAATGCGGGCGGTTTTTCCCTTGAGTAGACGTTGTGGAAAGGCCTTGCCCTTTTCAAACCGGAAGGCAAATCCCGGCAGCAGCACGCGGTCGAGCAGCCCTTTAAAGCGGGCAGGCAGGCCGCCCCACCAGACAGGGGTGACAAAAACGAGATGATCGGCCCGGGTGATTTGCTCCTGGATCCGGAGCAGATCGGGCTCCAAGGGTTGCGGGGCGCTGTAGCCCTCGGCGAGATTGGCATCGAACGTCAGATCATGCAGGTGAACGACGCTGCACGTCGCACCGCCCTCTCGGACGCTTTGGGCGTAGTGTTCCGCCAGGGCGGCGTTGAGGCTGCTGGTTTTTGGGTTGGCGTTGATAATGAGAACAGATGGCATTAGAAGCTCCTTGAAGATTTTCAAGGATTCTACACCCTGACCCTAGGGGCAGAGTCAAGGGGTGGGGCAGTTTTTGTTTTCGAGCCGTTTTTCGAAGTGGTGCAGCGCCTTTTCCAGAGCACGTAAGCGGGTGATCTCCGCCAGAAGATGGCGGCGTTTTTCGCTGATCAGCCGGACAGCTTGCTCCCAGGGGAAGGCGTCGCAGGACGGGGTGGCATCCAGCAGGCTGCGCATCTCCTTGAGCCCGAATCCCAGCTCCTGGGCGGTCTTGATGATCTGAATCAGCTCCACATCCGCCGCGTCGTAGACACGGTATTTTCCCTTGCGAAGGGGCACGGGAATCAGCCCCATGGATTCGTAAAGCCGGATCGCCTTGGGCGATGCGCCCGTCAGGCGGGAGAGCTCTCCAATGTACATTATTGGCGGATCAGGGCGACGATCTCATCCACGCTGAGCACCTTGCCCGTGCTTTTGACTTCGCCGTCGATGACCAGTCCGGGGGTGACATGACGCCGTACTCCATGATCTTCTGCAGGTCTTCGACCTTTTCGATCTGGCTAAAGGCGTAGCCCGCTTTGCCCGCTGCCTGCTTGGCGTTGTTAAAGAGGGCTTCGCATTTGCTGCAGCCCGTTCCTAAAATTTCGATTTTCATTGGTTTTCTCCTATCAGGCATGATTGCATCATCGGTGCCAGCGTCTCGGCATCGACGTTTCCTACGATGGTGACGGTGGTGGCTCCGGACTCTTCTTTTAGCTCGATTCCCGTGATCTTTTGCATGATCTCCGGATCACACTCACAGCTGCACTGACCATTTTGGCACGCCTCGATCTTGGCGCCGACCTCGGCGCTGCTAAAGCCCGTCAGGGTCGCCTTGACCCCGCTGGGGACGTTGGTGATGTTGATTTTCATTTGCTCTCCTTTTGGTTTTGATAGCTTTCGATGAACTCTTTGGCATTGTCCCCACGCCAGTATTCCGCCAGCCCGGTCAGACCGTCGGTGAGGTAGCGGGCGTCGTAGCCCTGGAGCTTGAGGTAGGTCCGGGCCAGAATAGCGCGGTCTTTGTGGGGGCAGGCGGTGACGATGGTTTTACCTTTGTCCAGCTCCTTCAGACGCTTGGGCAGTTCGTTGATGGGGATATGGATGGCGGCGGGCATGTTCCATGCCGCGTGCTCTTCGTTAAAGCGGATATCCACCAGCTGGGCCGTGCCCTCTTCGAGCATGACGCTCAGCTCCACGCTGTTGATCTTCATGGCGACGCGTTCGTCGTAGTCGAAGCTCTTGAGGTAGTCGCCGTATTCCAGGGCGAAGGCCGGCAGTATCATTAGCAGCAAAATCAAAATCATACGTTTCATGGTATCTCCTTTAGATGAGTCCCGCTAAAGCGGTCAGCAGTACGGGCGGGGTGACGATGAGGCCGATCTTCATGTACTGTCCCCAGGTGATGGTGACGCCCTTTTTGCTCAGTACATGGAGCCACAGCAGGGTGGCGAGAGAGCCGATGGGGGTCATCTTGGGGCCTAAGTTGCAGCCGATGATATTGGCGTAGGCCAGGAACTCGTCGCCGGTGGTGCCGATGGCGATATCCATGATCATGACCGTGGGCATGTTGTTCATGACGGAGCTGAGCAGTGCTGCGGTAAAGCCCGTGCCGATGACGTAGGCTTCGTGGCCGTAGCTTTTTAGTATTAAGAGCCACTGGGCCAGGCCGTCGGTAAGGCCTGCGTTTTTCAGACCAAAGACCACGATATAAAGCCCGATGCTAAACCAGACCACCTGCCAGGGGGCTGTTTTGATGGTAAGCCCCGGTCGCACTGCTTTAAACGCGGCCCCGATAGCCAGGAAGAGCAAAGCGCCGCCCAGGGCGAAGAGGGAGACGGGCAAACCATAGTGATCGCCCATGAAGTACCCCGCCAGCAGCAGCGCCAGAAAGGGCCAGCTGAGTTTGAACAGGGTCATGTTTTTAATAGCGCTTCGCGGATCGGCGAGGTT
>QKHD01000262.1 GCA_003250175.1 Helicobacteraceae bacterium | reverse complement strand
GGCCCGCCGCCCCACCAGCACCGGTTTGAAATAGCCCAGGCGCTGTTCGAGCAGTTTTTCCAGGGCGATCATCTCCGGATGGCGCTGGGTGGCGTCGTAAAACAGGGCGTCGCGCAGGTCGTCTTGGAGGTGACGTGTCATCCGTACCGCTCCGGAGGCGAGGCGGGTGTAGGGGGTCTCGCCGTGTTCGAGGATCTGCATCTCCATGGCGTTGCCGATGACGCCCAGGGGCGTGGCCAGGTCGTGCAGCGCCTTGCGGAATAATCCCCGTACATCCCCCTGCAGGGGGCTTTCCGCCTCCACCGCCCGGTGCCCCGCACCTTCGAGTGAGGCGAGAATATCCCGCCACTCAAAGGGCTTGGAGATCCACTGGGCAAAATGGCCGCTCTCCATGGCGTGGGCCCGCATGGAAGGGTCGGCGCTGACGGCGATGATGCGATTCCCTTTGCCCTGGGCCAGAATCTGCCGCGCGCTCTCCACCCCGTCCATACCGGGCATGTGGATATCCATGAAAACCACCTCCGGATGCTCCCTGGAAGCCACGGCCACCGCCTCGTAGCCGTTTTCCGCCTCCATCACCACGTGGGGGGTTTTGCGCAGGATCATGGCCAGCAGGGTCCGGTTGACGGGATTGTCATCGACAATGAGGATTTTCATGCAGCGCCTTGGTTTTTTTCAAATATTTACCCATTTTTAACATAAACAACATAAACTATTAGGCAACGATGCCGTATATGAACTGCTTTGGGAAAGCCATGAAGATTATTATACTCGAAGACGACCACGACCTGCGCGCCACCACCGAAAAGTACCTCACCCTCAAGGGCTTCACGGTGGAGGCCTACGCCAACGGCAACGACCTGCTGGACCGGGACGAGTGGCGGGACGTGGGGTGCATTCTCCTCGATATCGACGTTCCCGGCTGCAGCGGCTATGAGGTGATCAAAATTCTCAAGCAGTGCGACATCAGCGTGCCGGTGATCTTTGTCAGCGGCCGCCAGGAGTGCAGCGACATGGCCCGCGCCTTTGACTACGGCGGGGTGGACTACATGAAAAAACCCTTTGAGCTGGCGGAGCTGGAGCTGCGCATCCGCCTGCATACCAAGGCCAAAGAGACGGCCAAAACCGCCCCCATCGCCCTCTGCGACGACTACACCTACGACCCGGACAGACGCCACCTGCTCAAAAAGGGCGAGTACGTGCCGCTGCCTTCCACCATCGCCAGGCTGCTCCACTCCCTCGTCACCCACATGGGGGGTCTGGTCTCCTTCGATATGCTCGAAACCGAAGTGTGGGAAGGGCGCAGCGTCACCCGCACCACCATTTCCAGCCACCTCAAGGAGCTGCGTGACCTCCTGCCCTGCGTGACCTCCTGCCCTGCGCCGATATTAAAAATGTCCGGGGCGAGGGGTATGTTTTTCAAAAAGTTTCCAACCCGACATAAATTCGAATCTTTCTCGAATCTTCTTTTTTACAATTTTCTCATCAGACGATTGAAGGAGATCTCGATGAGAAAGCTGCTGCAAAAACTTTTCGGTTTATCTTCCGCCCCACGACCCCAACTCCTCTATTCCGAAGTCATGTTTAAATCCTACGACAACACCTTTGTCGAAGTCCGCCTCTGCCGGATGAAATAACTCCGGCCCGCCTTTTTCCCCTTTTTACAAACGTTTTCCTCTGATTTTTTGCCGTTGCAGGCCCAATTAAAAATGTGTTAGTATTGTTTTTATCGAGTCGTTTGGGCAGTTTCGTATGAAAATATCGGGTTATCAGGTGCAAGAAGAGCTCTCCCGATCTTCCAAAAC
>QKHD01000302.1 GCA_003250175.1 Helicobacteraceae bacterium | reverse complement strand
GTTGGCGTCGTGGGTGATGCGTGCCTTGCCGCTGCGGACATCCAGCAGCTTCAGAAGGGGAGAGTAGGGGATAATACTCTCGACCTTGTCCACGCGGATATCGAGCTTGCCCTTATCGTAGCGCGCCTGGGTGTCAAGGTTGGGGAGGCTAACGCTGACTCCGTCGGCAAAGGAGATATTGGCGGGAACGTCCATATTTTTGATGTGGATAATATCGTCACCGGCATTGAGCGAGTTGATCCGGATGGTGGAGCGCATCTGCCGCTCACCCAGGTCGATGGTGCCGGTGACGTTCATGTCGAGCAGTGCCGCGTAGCGGAGGTTGACGTTATCCAGTTCGATCGACTTGGCCCCGTCGACGTGGACGCTCCCCCCTCCGGATTGCAGCGGCGTGCCCGCCGCCAGGAAGGTCGCATCGATAAAATGGGATTTCACATCGGTAATCAGCGGGCGTTTGCCGCCCAGGTCCATATCGAGCAGAAAGTGGGTGTGGTTTTTTCCCTGAGTCTGGCGGACGCTTTCCAGGGGAATGTGGTAGGCATTTAGAATATCGTGAATCGGGCCGTCCAGCAGGGCGGAGGAGAGCACATTGACCTCCAGCCGCGGATGGGTAAAGAGGGTACCCAGGGTGACGTTCACATCCGCCGGAAGGGTGTCGAATTCGCCGGCGATGCTCTTAAAGACCAGGTCGCCCTTTTGCAGCTCCAGCGTCACCTCTGCGGCATCCATGGGCTTGAGGGATTCGTTAAAGGTCACATGGGGGAGGCCGAGGTAGCCCCGGGCCATGAGGCCATCAAAATCGATGGCAAAGGGGCTGAGCTTCATGGGCAGGTAGAGGTAGTCCAGGTGGTAGTGTTTGGCGTCGACCCGGTCGACCAGCCAGGTTTTGATGACTGGGCTTAAGGGCAGGGCGTCGACCAGGGTGTCCAGGGCGGGGATGGAGGCGTTGTAGAGCAGCACGTCCATATCGTGGTTGTCCGAGGCAACGAAGAAGTCGGAGGCGATGTTCATCGTGTCCAGCTTGCCCTCGATGCTCCAGCGGTGCTGGGTCAGATCGTAGCTGCCGTCGGCCCAGAGGGTCGCCTTGAGCTTGTCGTGCACCACCACGGTTTTATGCACCTGCAGATCGAGCTGGGTGTCGTTACCGGTAACGATGAAGTTGCCCGTTAAGACGGGCGAGTCGATCCGGATGCCGCCGTCGATACTTTTATTGAGCAGATTGATCAGGAACTTCCCGTTTCCGATCAGGTTCTCCGGATCGTAGCGGATGACGGGAATTTCAAGAATGATCCCTTCGCTCATCAACACCGGACGGACGTTGACATACCCTTCCCGCACCCAGACAAAGAGCTGTTCATCTTCGTACTTGATCCGGATGCGCTCGTTAGCAACCTCCAGGCTCTCGATTTCGATCCGGTTTATCAAGCTTAAATAACGCAAAACCCGATTTGCTATACTTAGCATTGTTTTTCCGTCGGGCAGCTCGGTTTTTTCCTCGCTCGATCGCAGGATCACCCGGCGGATGTCGACATTAAAGCCCTGGTCGTAGGCGAGGCGGAGATCCTTGACGGTCACCGTGCCGACGCTGATAGAGCGTATGGTAATGCCCACGGCCAGCAAAATAATAATAAGTGACAGGGGAATGGCTATAAAGAGGAAGACTTTAAAAGCCCTGGTCTGGAGCATTGAAATTGCTTTGATCATCGCGATTGTTCTTTTTTTCTATCTCAATACAAGTGTGAAAACGGAGAAGATTATCTATGTCCCGAAGGGCTCAATTAAATCGATTGTAACACATCTTTCTAAAGAGGGTTATGATGTAAACCGTTTTGATACGATGATTCTGCGGCTTATGGGTTCGCCCCAGTACGGCTGGATCAATCTGGGCAAAGAGGAGCTGGGCAAGGGAGAGTTTCTCTGGCTGCTGACCAAGGCCAAGGCGGCGACCCGCTCCATTACACTGATACCGGGCGACACAACCTATGTGGCCCTGGACAAGATCGCCCAGGCCTTCTCCCTGGATCGTCAGAAGCTGCAGGATGCCTACGACGACAAAGCCCCTTACGCCGACGGTGTGCTCGTTCCGGACACCTACAACCTCCCCATCGGCTTTAACGAAAGCGAGATGATGGACTACCTGCTCCGTTTTGCCCTCAGCGCCCACGAGAAGCTGGCCAGGGAGTACCAGGGCGGTTACGATCGGGAAAAATGGTTCCGTATCGTAACGATTGCCTCCATTATCGAGAAAGAGGCGGCCAACCACGAGGAGATGCCTCTGGTCAGCTCCGTGATCTACAACCGTCTGGCCAAAAACATGCGCCTGCAGATGGACGGCAGCCTCAACTACGGCGAGTACTCCAACCAGCGGGTCACCAGCCGCCGCATCCGACAGGACAAGAGCCGCTTTAATACCTACAAGCACCGGGGCCTTCCGCCCCATCCTGTTTCGATAGTAAGCATTTTTGCCCTAAAAGCGGCCCTTTCTCCTACGAAAAGTAACTATTTGTACTTCGTAAAGAACGATTCGGGGACCCATACCTTTAGCGAAAGTTACAAATCGCACCTCAAAGCAATCAAGAATGGGAAAAATTGAAACAATAAAAGAAAAACTTTGCGCTTTACGTTACATTTTTACGACATATTTGAAGAAATCTGCTGCGATTGATGTTACAATTTTACTCTAAACATCATGGATACAACCAATCTAATAAGGAGCAATTGATGTCAACATCAAAGATTATCTGGTCCGTCATTGACGAAGCACCCGCACTGGCGACCTACTCACTACTTCCCATCGTTCAGGCATTTGCGAAAGAGGCAGATGTTGATGTCGTCACCAGTGACATTTCCCTTTCCGGTCGCGTGATCGCTACATTTGCTGAGCGTCTGAAAGCAGACCAGCAGATCCCCGACAACCTGGCTGAGCTGGGCAAAGAGGTTCTGCAGCCGGACGGCAACATTATCAAGCTGCCAAACATTTCGGCTTCCATCACTCAGCTCAAAGAGTGCATCGCCGAACTGCAAAGCAAAGGGTACGATCTTCCCGAATATCCGGAAGACCCGAAAACAGAAGAAGAAAAAGCGATCCACGCACGTTATGCAACCTGCCTTGGTTCCGCGGTAAACCCTGTTCTTCGTGAAGGTAACTCCGACCGACGTGCAGCCGTTGCGGTTAAAAACTTTGCGAAAAAGAACCCGCACAAACTGCGCGCCTTTGAAAAGCCTTCCAAGGCGTATGTTGCCCACATGAACGGCGACGGCGACTTCTACGGCAACGAGCAGTCCGTCGTAGTCAGCGGCAACCAGAAAGTCACCATCAACCTCAACGGAAAATGCCTCAAAGAGATTGATGCAAAAGACAAAGAGGTGCTGGATGCTACCTATATGTCCGCCAAAAAACTGCAGGCGTTCTACCAGAAAACCCTGGATGATGCCAAGGCAAACGGCGTACTCTGGTCCCTGCACCTGAAAGCCACCATGATGAAAGTAAGCGACCCGATCATGTTCGGTTATGCCATCAAGGTTTTCTTTAAAGACGTGTTCGAAAAATACGCAGCGGAATTCAAAGAAGTGGGCGTTAACGCCAACCTCGGTCTGGGGGATCTGTATAAAAAGATCGCCAAACTGCCTGCGGATAAAAAAGCGGAAATCGAAGCGGCGATCATGGCAACCTATGACAAGCAGCCTCCGATCGCCATGGTGGATTCCGACAAAGGGATCACCAACCTGCACGCCTCCAACGACATCATCATCGACGCGTCCATGCCGGTGGTTGTCCGCGACGGCGGCAAAATGTGGAACCGCGAAGGCAAAGTTCAAGAGTGTGTGGCGGTTATTCCGGACAGCTCCTACGCCTTCTTCCACAAAGGTATGGTTGACGACTGTGTGAAAAACGGACAGTATGACGTCACCACCATGGGGAACGTTGCCAACGTCGGTCTGATGGCACAAAAAGCCGAAGAGTACGGCTCCCACCCGACCACCTTCGAAATCACCGAAGACGGTGTTGTCGAAGTCAAAGACGCCTCCGGAAAGGTTCTCATGAGCCACAAGGTAGAAAAAGGCGATATCTGGCGTATGAGCCGGGCGAAAGACGTTCCGATCAAAGACTGGGTCCGACTCGCTGTTGAACGCGGCAAACTGACCGGCAGCCCGGTTGTTTTCTGGCTGGACGAAAAGCGTGCCCATGATGCAAATTTGATCAAAAAAGTCAAAGAATACATCACAGAATTCGACACCAATGGTGTAGAATGGAGCATCATGGATGTCGCTTCGGCAACAGCCTATACCAATGCCCGTGTTCGCGAAGGCAAAGACACTATCGCCGCAACCGGAAACGTACTGCGTGACCACCTGACCGACATGTACCCCATCCTCGAGCTGGGCACATCGGCCAAGATGCTCTCCATCGTTCCGTTGCTGGCGGGCGGCGGTCTGTTCGAAACCGGTGCGGGCGGTTCCGCTCCCAAGCACGTTGACCAGTTCATCAAGGAGAGCCACCTGCGATGGGACTCCCTGGGTGAATTCCTGGCGCTGGCTGAATCCATGCGCTACATCAACCAGAAGAAAAACGATCCCAAGCTGGCTGCCATGGTAGCCGCTCTGGACGAGGCGAACGCCGGATACCTGGACAACAACAAAGCACCGGGCCGCTCCGCCGGCGAACCGGACAACAAAGCGTCCCACTTCTATGTGGCGCAGTACTGGGCCAAAGCCCTGGCAAGCTGCGGCAACGCGGCACTGGAAGCGAAGTTCGCTCCGGTCGCCAAGGCGCTGACTGAAAAAGAAGCGGACATCATGGCTGAACTGATGGCCGTGGAAGGCAAGCCCGCGGATATCGGCGGCTACTACAAGCCGGACGATGCGAAAGCAGCCGCAGCGATGCGTCCGAGCAAAACGCTCAACGCCATCATCGACGCGATCTAAAACACCTTCCGACCCTCCGGAGAAATCCTCTCCGGAACAGGCCGGAAAGGCCGTTTCGGGCCGCTACATCTAAAAGTACTGTATTTTATTAATTTACCTGTTTTATCGCGGGTAAACACGAAATAAAGTAATATGTATTATTAGACAAATTGATAGATTAAAGTGCTTTGGTTGTTCCGGCCTGAAGCAAAAAGTATAAAGGAAGAAGATGCAAAGACGTGGTAAGAAAGTAGCAATTATCGGAGCCGGGAATGTCGGCTCCACGGTGGCATACTCCCTGACCATGCAGGGAACCGCCCACGAAGTCGTTCTGGTTGACAACAAGCAGCATATCGCCCAGGGGCGTGCGCTGGATATGTCCCAGTCCGCTGCGGTTGTCCGTAGCCACACCGTCGTGAATGTGGCGCATCAAGAATCGGATATCGCCGGCAGCGATATCGTCGTCGTCACCGCGGGTAGCCCCCGCAAACCGGGGATGAGCCGCGAAGACCTGTTGATGGTCAACGCCGAGGTGATGAAGTCCATCATGGGCTATGTCAAACTCTACGCTCCGGATGCGATCGTGATCGTCGTTACCAACCCGCTGGACGTTATGACCTACGTGGCGTTCCGCGAAAGCGGGTTTGACCCCTCCAAGGTAATCGGTATGGCCGGTATCCTGGACGGTGCGCGCATGGCCAGTTTCATCTACGAAAAACTGGGTTACGGCGCAGGCCAGATCCGTGCGACGGTTATGGGCGGCCACGGCGACACCATGGTTCCGCTGCAGAGCTACTCCACCGTGGCCGGTGTGCCCCTGACCGACGTGATGCCCCAGGCGGATATCGACGATATCGTTGAGCGCACCAAGCACGGCGGTGCGGAGATCGTCAAGTACCTGCAAAAC
>QKHD01000058.1 GCA_003250175.1 Helicobacteraceae bacterium | reverse complement strand
AACGACGCCTACGGCCACCAGCAGGGTGACGAGGCCCTCAAGCAGGTGGCCCAGACCATGAAAGAGCACCTCAAACGCTCCGGAGACTTTGTCTTCCGTCTGGGTGGTGAAGAGTTTGCCGTTTTTGTCTCCCACATCAGCGAAGAGAGCGCCCACATCTTTTTTGAAAAGCTGAAGCAGTCGATCCAAGACCTGCATATCGAACACAAAGACAACACGCACCCCTACCTCACGGTCTCCATCGGCGTGACCTTCCTTACCCAGACAGGCGATGAAGCGCCGGATGCCCTGATGCGCTGCGCGGATATTGCCCTCTATGAGGCTAAAAATGCGGGGCGCAACGCCGTTGTCTTCAAGGTCTTTGATCCGGAAACCTGCCGCGACATGAACAAACCGACCCAAAGCGGCCTTTCACTTAGCTACGATAACGGTAACTAAGGGCCTCCATAATATCAGCAGAAATGATCTTCTCCCGCCCCGCCAGATCGGCAATGGTTCGTGCGATGCGGATGACCTTGTTGCGGGAGCGCATGGAGAGATTAAACCGCTGCACCCCTTGGGTTAGAGTCTCTTCTGTCGCCCTGTCCAGTTGGCAAAACGTCCCGATCTGCCGATCATCCAGCTTACCGTTTAACTCCACCTGCCCCCGGCTGTGCCTCTGCCTGAAAGCCGTTAACACCTGTTCATGTAGTGAGGTTGAGTCGACCCGGTGGGTCGCCTTGGGGTCATACTCCTCCATCTCCACATAGAGATCAATCCGGTCTAAAAAGGGTTCGGAAAGCCGGTTGCGGTACCGCTGCACCTCCAGCTCCGTACAGCGGCAGTTTTTGCTTCGGCTCAGCAGGTTGCCACAGGGGCATGGGTTCATGGCTGCGGCAAAAAGAAACTTGGCATCGTAGGCGATCTTGGTATTGACCCGAGAGATAAGCAGGCGGTGGTCTTCCAGCGGTTCACGTAACGCTTCGAGAATGGTTTTTGGAAAATGGGGCAGTTCATCAAAAAAAAGTACCCCCGCATTGGCTAGGGCGATCTCCCCCATTTTTGCCTGTCGGCTGCCACCGCCGAAGATACTGGCTTTGGTGGCGGAGTGGTGCGGCTGTCTAAAAGGTCTCACCGCATCAAAGCGTGGCACACCCCCCTCTTCATTTTCCAGTAAAGCCACGGAGAGAATCTCTTTGACACTAAGCGGTGGCATGATCTCTCGCAGTCGCTGAACGATCATACTTTTCCCGCATCCGGGGCTTCCGTTTAAGAGCAGATTGTGCATGCCCGCCGCGGCAATGAGTGCGGCCCGCTTGGCACGCTCCTGCCCCACGACCTCCCTGAAATCTTTCCCGTATTGCCGCTGCACGTAGTAACCCGGTTCGGGCTGATGGGCATCGAAATCGCTCGGCTGCTCCGGAGCGATAACCTCCGGAGCCCGAAAGAACGCCTGGGCCTCCGATAAGGTCCCAACACCATAAATCACTGCGCCGGGGATTTTCGCCAGACGCCCTGCACCCTCCTTGGAAGCGAGAATACGTACCGAGCCAAACTCCTGCACCAGTGAGAGCACGATGGGAAAGGTGCTCTGGGTCTCTTTAACGGCTCCGTCCAGGCCCAATTCACCCAAAATAAAAAGCGGTGGTTGGTTATCTTCTAGTGAAAGGTTTTCTTGCTGCAAGGCAATGAGCAGGGCGATGGAGAGGTCAAAGTGACTGCCCTCTTTGCGAAGGTCACTGGGGGAGAGATTAATCGTTATGCGCAGGGGCGGGAATTTGAATCCGTTGCAAAGAAGTGCCGACTTGACACGCTCTTTCGACTCTTTGATGCTCTCGCTGGCGAGGCCGACGATGGTGAAGCTGGGAAGCCCCTTGGTAAAACTGGCCTCCACATCGACCACCCTGGCACGGTTGCCGTCCAGGGTAGCACTGCGCAGGGAGTTTAGAACCGTTTGTTGTCCCGAATTCGTTTTTTCCACTCTTTTTCAAACTTCTTTCGTTTTAGCATCGGAAGTCGTTCTACGAAAAGTTGGCCGCTGAGATGGTCCATCTCATGCTGGACGGCAATGGCCAAGAGACCGTCCGCTTGAAGGGTTTGGGGTGTGCCGGTACGATCGAGGTATTCGACCGTCACTTCGGCAGCCCGCTCCACTTCATCATAATACTCCGGAATACTCAAGCACCCCTCGCGGTAGATCTCTTTGCCGCTTTTGGCAGTGATCTTGGGATTGATGATTTCAAATACATCCTCCCGGTGCTGCTGGTCATCCTCTTCGCGGGGAAGCAGGATGACCAGGACGTTTAGATCGACCCCGATCTGGATGGCCGCCAGACCGATACCATTTTCCGCCAGCATCGTGTCGCACATGTCATCCAGCAGGGTGTGGAGCTCCTCGTCAAAGGTGCTCACGTCACGTGAGACCTTTTTTAGGACGGGATCAGGGTAGGTTAGGACTTGCCGGATCAAGGTTACCCCTCGTTGTCGTCGGAGTAGATCACATACATTTCGGATGATTTATCAGCCTGAAGCTGGGCATCCATGGCTTCGGCAACGATCTGCTCGACCTCTTTTTCCGTGTTCAGTACCGCAATACCGATTTTAATCTCCAGCTTGACTTCGTTATCACCGATAAAGAAGTGGGACTGCCCCGTCATGTCCGCCAAACGTCCGGAGGCGCGGGCTGCATTCTCCACATCGGTGTGTTTGAGCAGCATGGCAAACATGCCATCACCCAGGTGGGCGACGACGTCGCTGCGTCGGGAGGTTTTAAGGAAGAGCTTGGAGATGGTCCGGTTGATCATGGCCAGCTGCTTCTCATTAACCTCGATCGCCACGGAAGAGCTGAGCTTGGAGATAATCAGGGAGCTCTCGTGGTTGAACTTTTTCATCTGTTCGATCTCATTACGCACCTGGTCTACCAGATACCGTTTGTTAAAGATGCCGTATTGAGAATCGTAGATAGTGCCGCCCTCGACCTCTTTGATGATCTTGGCGGATTTGGTGTAGAGGTTTTTAATGTTGACGGATTGCTTGTTAAGAATTGCCAGCAGCTTTTCCAAGTCTTTGTTGACCGCCAGTGTCAGGTTCTTAACGGCGCTGGGGTTGTTAATACCCTGGGCATCCTTGATGCGGCGCTGGGCCACGTGCACCATGGCGTTGACGTTTTTGTACAAAACGGCCACGTGCTGCAGAATCTCTTTGGAAAACGAGAAGCCCTGCTGCAGCTGCTGTTCGATCCGCATACGTTTTTCATCCTCGGTGTTGCTCTCGGTTTCCAAAAGCTCCGTGATGGATTTTTTAAACTCATAGGGCTTTTCGTCCAGCATCTTCTCGAAGTAGAGTTGATAGTAGTTGGGAAAAGGGGGCATGGAGTCGTAGCTGAGCGCACCTAGTACCTCTTTGGCAAAGGAGTCCAGCTGACTTTGGGAGTCCATTCCGGCACCGGAATCAAATGCTTCGGCACCGAATGATCCGGAGAAGCTGCTTCCGCCGCCTCCGCCGCCTCCAAGTGAATCGAGCTCACTTGGGGCCTGACTCCCAGTACTGCCGCGACCTTTTCGTGTTAACATGGGCTAATCCTCTTATTTCTTGCTTTTATCAACTACCGAGTCGATCAGACCGTAATCTTTGGCTTCCGCCGCCGACATAAAAAAGTCGCGCTCTGTGTCCGCCGCGATCTTTTTATAGGACTGACCGGTATTGGATGCAAGAATCTCGTTGAGCTCTTTTTTCATCCGAAGAATTTCTTTGGCCTGGATTTCGATGTCCGTCGCCTGGCCCTGGGCACCGCCGAGTGGCTGGTGCACCATGATCCGCGCATGGGGAAGGGCGAAACGTTTGCCTTTGGTACCGCAGGAGAGCAGGAAAGCACCCATGGATGCCGCCTGACCGATGCATATGGTAACTATATCGGGTTTTACATAATTCATTGTATCGTAAATCGCCATCCCGCTGGTGATGACACCCCCGGGAGAGTTGATGTAAAGGTAGATATCCTTATCCGGATCCTCCGCTTCCAAAAAGAGCAGCTGGGCGACGATACTTCCGGAGACGGCATCGTTAACCTCGCCGTTGAGCATGATGATCCGGTCTTTTAAAAGCCGGGAATAGATATCGTAACTGCGTTCGCCCCGGCCGGTCTTTTCGACTACGTAGGGAATATAGCTCACGCTTTACCGCCTTTCTCTTTCTTTGATTCGAGTTTTTTGTTCAGCAGGTGGGATAGCACGCGGTCTTCCAGCATGGACATTTTTACCATTGGTAACAGTCCCTGCTTCTGGTAGTACTCCATCAGCTGTTTAGGATCGTGACCCATCTGCATCGCTTCGTAGTACATCATCTGGGAGAGTTCCTGGTCGGACACGGTGATTTTTTCCAGCTTGGCCAGTTCGTCAACGATGAGGGTGGTTTTCACACGCTCTTTCGCATCGGGCTCGACTTCTTTTCGCAGTTTTTCCAGTTTTTTCTCATCGTCGCGCAGGGCTGCCAGCTCTTTTTCATCCATCGCCTGGGCTTTGACGTTCATCAGAGAGTTGACTTCCTCTTCCACGATCAGCTCCGGAAGTTCGAAATCAAATTTCTTTACCAAAGCTTCGAGCAGTTTAGGCTTGAGCTCATCGTTGTACATTTTGGATGTCTTGTCGCTCTCGATAGACTCTTTTACGATGTTTTTCAGTTTTTCCAGGTTCATCTCCGGATCGTTGGGAACCAGTTTTTTCGCCAGGTCGTCATTGATCTCCGGAACTTCTCTTTCCTGGATTTCGTTCAGGGTAATGACAAATTTCACATCTTTACCGGCCATATCTTTGGCATGGTAGTTTTCAGGGAATTTGAGTTCGAGTTCGCGGGTCTCTTCGTATTTCATACCGACCATGCCGGATTCAAACCCTTCGATCAGACGGCCGCTGCCGATTTCGAGGGAGAAGTTTTTCGCTGTGGCGCTGTCGACGCTTTGGCCGTCCATGAAACCTTCGAAGTCAAACACCGCGATATCGCCTTCGCGCAGCATACGCTTGCGTTTGAGTTTTACCGGCTCGGCTACGGCTTTGGCCGCTTTTTCGATGCTTTCGGTAATTTCCGCTTCGGTCGCTTCTTCCGGTTTGAAATCAGGGATCAGTTTTTCATAATCTTTCAGCTCCATCGTCGGACGCATGGAGATTTTGAACTCCACTTCCAGACCACCCTCTTTTTCTTCAAACTTGGTGAATTTCGGATTGCCGAGGATTTCACCCTTGAGACCTTTCATCGCCTCTTTGTAAACATCCTGAAGCACTTCGTTCTGGCTGTCTTGTTTAATCTGGGCACCATAGCGGCTGATAACAACGTGGGCAGGAACTTTACCTTTGCGGAAACCGTCCACTTTCATATTTTTGGCTGCCTGTTTGGCCAGCTCTTTCTCTTTTGATTCCAAAAGCGCCTTGGAGATGGTGGCGGTTACCACGCCGTTTGCGCTGTCGATCTGTTTGGAATTCACTTTCATTTTGACCCTTTTTCAGTTTCTTTTGTATCTGGTTAAATCCGTCAATCTTATCGGAAATCGGCTTTGAAACAAATATGGCTCCAAAGCGCCTGAAACCCTGTTCTTTAGCTCATCTTTGCCCGTTTTTCGCTACCATTACGGCAAAACAACCGAAGGTTAGCCAGGACATGAGCACATCCAAACCATTCGAAGAGGCGGTTACCTCCATTCTCTCCCTCATCGGGGAAGATCCGGCGCGCGAAGGGCTTTTGGACACCCCAAAACGGGTGGCCAAAGCTTACGAGCATATGTGCGGTGGGTACAAACAAGACCCCAAGGCCATTTTAAATCAGGCCCTTTTTACCAGCAGCAACAACGAGATGGTACTGGTAC
>QKHD01000059.1 GCA_003250175.1 Helicobacteraceae bacterium | reverse complement strand
ACCACAAAGCCCCGGTCGCTTTTTAAAATCAGGTAGCCCTTGGCCGCCCCGGCGTTTTCGATCACGATCCGGATCAGGGCGTCGAGCAGGTCGGAGAGGCGCCGCTCTTTGGCGATAACCTCCGCCGATTTGATCAGGGTCGCCACATCGAGGCTGCCCCGCTCCGTTTCTTTTCCGGCACCGCCGACACCCCATTTGGCAAAAGCCTCCTGGGATTCAGCCCGGTAGAGCTCCGCAACACGCATCTGGCCCAGATGCTCCGCCAGATCCGCCGCCCGTCGTGCTGCTATGGCGTGCAGATGGGGCTGGTGATAGATCTTGGCTGTCTGCATGGCCGCTTCGTAGGCGCGCTGCGCATCAAGGGCTTTGTGGGCCACCCGGTACTCTTCCCCATGCAGCAGTTGGGCCCGAATGAGAAAGTTGTCGGGGCAAAGCTCTGCCCAGGTGTCAAAATTCCGGCGTATCCGTTTAATGGCCCGCACATAGCCCAGTCGCCGCCAGAAATTGGCGCTCCCCGCACGCTGCGCCATGACCAGCGCCCGATAAAAAAGGTGCTCCGTATGGTGGTGCATGCCCTTGGATGCCTTCATGTAGCTTCGACCCTGCTGACTGCTCTCCCAGGCTCCGTCGTAATCGCCCCGGTAATACTGCACCGCCATCTTGTTGACAAAATAAAAGTGGGCGAAGTGCCGGGAGATATAACTGTCTAGCGTGGCGACATAGGCTGCTTCGTCAAAACCTTCGTAGCCAAAAGCCGAATCCGATGTCTGGGGGTTTTGCAGGCTCAGTACCGCCTGGCGGACGCTGGCCATGGCACCGCCCTGTTCCTTGGCTCCGATACGCTCCAGGGTCATGGCCGTCCGGTCGATCCGTTTAAGCACTTTTTCCAGACTCACACCGCGCATAAACATGCTCTGGGCGATCCCCGCAGCGGCACATCCGGTATGGAACCAGTCGCCGATCTCCAGGCCCATGGCATAGGCTTTGGCCCACTCCGTCTCGGTCTCCTCCGCCGGAACCTTCCAGAAGGTGCCGAAATAGCCGCTGACAAAGCGAACCTCCGCCTGCTGGGCCGTGTTGTTGAAGCGTTCGAGCATCTGCAAGGAGAGCTGGCTGTAGCGGTATCCTTCCTCGTGGCGCCCCATGATACCGCCCCGGAAGATCACCCCGAAAACCGTAAAGGCGATAACCGCCTCTTTGGTCAGCCCCTCTTTGAGACAAAGCATGATCACCTTCATCGCATTGGCCACGCAGAGCTCCGGACGGATCTGGAAAGCCGCCTGGAGGGCGTTGGCCATGAGTCGGATGAGCAGTTTCAGCGACGCATCCGTCGCCTCGGGCAACTCGATCAGCTTCTGTGGAGGGTAGCGGCGCAGCTGAAACATCAACCGGCCAAAATCCGCCATAAAGAGCGGCGGAATAAAGGCCTTGGGGAGTTTCTGTCCGAACATGGCGGCAGCGGTTCGCCCCGTGGCATAGGCCTGATGGAAATCCCCGATATCGGAGTAGAGTTTGATCAGCAGCTCGTAAATCTCGCCGCGCTGCTCGCGGGTTTGGGCCAGCGTAATCGCCTCATTGTAAAGGCGGATCGCCTCCTGACTGTTGTTGCAGAGGTGCTCACACTCGGCCCACTCCCGTAGCAGCAGACTCCGCTCTCCGGCAACGGCCTGGGGTTTAAGGCGGATCGCCGTCTTGATATAGGTCAGCGCGTTGGCGAAGTCTCCGCTTTTTTTGGCATGGCGGGATGCGGCCAGATTGAGGCTGCCCTGCAGGGCCAACTCTTTAGGATTCGTTATGAGGGGACTTCCTAAATTATAGTGGTTCACGCAGCTGATCAGCTCGCGGTTTTTAGGCTCCGGATCGAGCAGAAGCATCGCCCGGGCGATCTGCAGGTGGAGCTCCTGACTCTCTCCCTGGGGCAAGGAAGCGTAAAGCGTCTGCTGCATCCGGTCGTGGGAAAAGCTGTATCCCGGACCTTTCCGGATCAGCCACTCCGACTGCACTGCCTGCTCCAGGGCATAGCCCAGGGTCTCTTCGTCACCATAGACGGCATCGGCCAGTTCCGGCAAAAATCCGCTTCCGATGCAGGCGGCAATGTGCAGAAGCTTCTGCACGCTGGCCTCTTCCTGGTCGATCTGCCCGGCCAACACATCCAGAACGTTGTCGCTGACGGGAAGGTTACGGATACGGGTCAGGTCGCAGCGCCACAGGAGCGCGTCGGGGTCAAACCAGAGCGCTCCGTCTTGACGAAGCTTTTTGAGGTATTGTTTGACAAAAAAAGCGTTACCCCCTGTTTTGCGGTGGATAATCAGCGCCACCTCCTCCGCTTCGGCCAGTCCCATACTCTCACGGATCAGGCGGCTGACGGTGGATTCGCTGAGCGTGGTCAGCGCCAGTTCGGTCAGGCTGCTTCCAAAGGAGTGAAGGCGTGACAGCAGACTTTTCAGCCGGTGATCGCTGCCCACCTCATTGTCGCGGTAGGTCACCAGAATCACCACATTCCGGAGCTGAAAGATGATGTTTTCAATCCAGGAGAAGGTGACCTCATCACCCCACTGCAGGTCGTCGATGAGAATACACAGCGGAGCACCTTCACTACAGAAAAGCCCCATAAAGCGCACCAGCATGGCATCGAAAAGCGCCTTGCCGTCGGAAGTGGTCATTCCGGCCATTTCGGGCTGCGGCCCCATGATTGCCTCGATCTCCGGAATGGCATCGATCAGAAGGCCGGCATGCAGACCCAGGGCATCTTCCAGTGCTCTTTTGTGGGCAACCAGGTGGGCTTCGTCCTGGGCGATGATCTGTTTGGTGAGGGCTCTTAGGGAAGAGTAGAGCAGCTCGTAGGGGCTGTTCTGGCCGTACTCTTCGAGCTTGAGTTTGAGCAGATGACCGAATGAGTGCCGGTGCGCATCCAAGACCTTTTGCACCAGGATGCTTTTTCCGACTCCGGAGGCTCCGGAGACGGTAATCAGCGCCGCACTGCCTTTTTTAACCGCCGTATCGACGGCAGCATGAAGGAGGGCTTCCTCCTCTTCCCGCCCGTAGAGGTGAGCCGTTTGGTTGAGCTCCATGGCGGTATTGATCGTATCGATGGCAAAAACGGGAGGAAACCCCTCTTTGAGATCATAGATCAGGCGACTGATATCAGCACAGACCGACATCATGTCGCTGTAGCGTTCCGAAGGGTCTTTGGCGGTCATCTTCGCCACAATATCGGAGAGGACCGGAGGAAGCTCCGGATTGACCTCTTTGATACTCGGACTTTTCCGGGCTACCAGTGCGTGAGCGAATTCGAGCGGCGTACCGAAGCTCTGCGGCGAAACCCCCGTGAGCATCTCGTAAAAGATCACCCCGAGGCTGTAGATGTCTGCCGATTGGCTGACGGGCTGATTGACCCGGCTGCTCTGCTCCGGAGCCTGATAGCTTGTGGCGGTATCGACTGACGTATCGGCCAAGGAAACCTCTCCGGAATCCGTATAAACGATCCGCTCCGGAGCAAGCCGGCCATCCACCCGCCGGGTTGCATGGGTCTCCGCAATCTTGCGGCTCAGGGCCAGGGCCAGAGGAAGAAACTGATCCGGTTTTAGCGGAAGGCTCCGCATACGCTCACGCAAGGTACTCATGAAAAAACCGACACCTTAATGGGCATGAAACGTCCGGTAGGCTTTCCATTTCAAAAAGCGTTTCGGATCGCTGCTTTTTTCTCCGGAGGCGGCGGCGTAATTCATGAGCACCGCTTCCAAGAAGGTGCTGTAGTCCAGGGCGATCGCCTCTTTTTCACTGCTTTGGGGCTCGTCGCCCCAGCGGTTTTGGAACCATGCGTTCCACTCTTTAGACCCCGGCGTGTACATGACCCAGGGCTGGCCGCTGTGGTCTTTGGCGGGATAGAAAAAGGTGGTCATGGAGCTTTTGCCCGGTATGTACGACGCGGTGCCGTGGCAGCTCAGGCAGGAGGAGCTGCGCAGGGCCGGAACGATCTTGCCGTCGACTTCGACGTTGTATTTCACCGCGATGTCAAAGGGTCCGGAGAGGCGTTCACCGTACCCCAGGGTGACCTTGGCATAGGCGGGAGCCTTGGGGTTGATGTAGTTTTCCTGCAGCGGCATCTTGGGGTTTTTGGCGGAGTTGACTTCCGGATCATTGCCCCACATGGCGCCCAGCGGCACCATACGATCCCACGCGTCTTTTCCGGGGGCGTCTTTGTCGTAGACCAGCGTGGCGAAGACCCAGCCCGTCTCCGGAGCGGCGACGGAGTCTTTGACGATGATGTCGAAAATCCCCACCCGGATATCCGTTACCTGGGGTTGGGCTTTTTCGATGGTACCGTTTAGATCAAAGGGCTTGCGGTAGATCTGCCACTTGGCCGCACCTTCGAGCACGGGCCACTGCTCCGGAGTGGCCGTTACGCCTGCGGATTTGACGACAATCGCCCCTTCGTCAAACTGCGCCTCGCCTTTGCTGACGCGGGGAACGCATTGGCCGGTTTTGGGATCGCACCCTTTCCAGACCCGACCCAACGTACGGGCGGCCACGTCGTCGTAGTAGATGGCCGCGTGGTTGCGGATATCGACCGTCAGCCCGTAGTCGGCGTAAACCGCTTTGGCCATGATCTGCCCCGTGTAGGTGCCGTAGATCGCCTCGCGCCCTTCCCAGTCCGTGGCCTCCACCGCTTCACCCGCCCAAAGCATGCTGTACCAGCCGGTCTGGGGGCCGGTGTTCCACTTCTCTGGCTCCATCAAGAAGGTCTTCATCCCCTTCGTGGCTACATACGCCTTGAGCGCCAGGATATAGGCCTGGGCATTTTCCGGTGTGAGGGGTTTGCCCCCCAGCACCTTCTGCCACGGCATGCTGACCGGTTCTTCTTTCCCCTCCGGATAGTTGTAATGAAAGGGAAACAACGGACCGTCATAGGCGGACTTGGGGGGAATCATCCCGTCATTGACGGCAAAAGGATCGATGGAGGAGGCATGAAGCCCGACAGAAAGGATCGAAACGAAAATCAGCGAGAGAGATAAACGTCGTGGCATGGGTTAAGCTTTAAAAATTGGAATAAGCAAGGATTATAAGTAAGTTGTAGTTTTTTTTAGCTGAGAGATGGTTGGGGTTTATTTCAATTTAAAGTCTTATTTTTTGAGAGTGTGCAGTTCTGTTTGGGCAGATGCCCACCCAGAAGGGCAAGCTGAAGGAGGATGAAAAACAGGCCGTGACGGAGTGGCTCTACGATTTTTGTGAGCGGAAGTGTTCGAGTAAGTTCTTTTGCTATAATTATCCCTAATCAAGCAAAAAGCGGGGATGGATGTCAATCATCTACAGGGTTCATGCAATGCAGCGAATGTTTGAACGTGACATATCCGAATCAGTCATTCCGGAAATCCTTAAAAACAATGACGTGATTGAGAGTTATCCGGATGACAAGCCTTACCCTTCTTTTTTGGTTTTGGGATTTGATGGCTCAAGACCGATCCATGTCGTCTATGCAAAAGACGAAGAGAACAACCCTATCGTCATCACGGTCTACGAGCCGGATTTGACAAAATGGGAAAACGATTTTAAAACAAGGAAAACCCTATGAAGTGCGTCATCTGCAAACACGGCAACACCGTAGAGGGGACAACAACCGTCACACTTGAAAAAGACGGCTCGACCATCGTGTTTAAAAACGTTCCGGCTCTTGTATGCGACAACTGCGGCGAAGCCTATGTGACCGACGCCATCAGCAGAAAGCTTTTGGAATCAGCCAGGGAGATTGTCAAAAGCGGTGCAGAGGTGGATGTACGCCATTTTGAAAGTGCGGCATAGGTCCGGACCTCCTGCCCTCTAGCCGGGCAGGCTC
>QKHD01000280.1 GCA_003250175.1 Helicobacteraceae bacterium | reverse complement strand
CCGGTCAAGGCGGCCTTCGCCTATATCGACGGGCTCACTCCGGAGCAGGGCTATGCCAAGGTGCTACATGAGCAAGCCGGTGTGATGGATTTTTATCTCAACACGACCGAATCGGTCCTGGTGGTGAAGTACAACCCGGCACAGACCGATGAAACTGCTATTCGTCAGGCTGTGGAGTCAGCTCAATGAGATGGATGGCAGCCTTTGCCGCTGCGCTTATTATTTTCCTAGGTGGGTGTGGTGAGCCAACGGTGCCGACCGAGCCTGCCTATACAACGGTTGAAAAACATACGATCGTTATCGTCGGCGGTACGCCCTATGGTCTGACACTGGCGGCCTCACTAAAGGAGTACGACGCCCAGATGGATGTCGCCCTGGTGGAGCCGGAGCCCTTTTATGTGACCGAACCCTTTGTCAACCTCTACCTTGTTAATAAAATGGCGGGGGACTTGGTGGCCAAGGAGTATGCGCGGATTGCCAAGGAGCACGGCTATGTGCTCATTAACCAGGCCGTTACGTCGATGGAAGAGCGACGGGTGGTGCTGGGCGAGCGCATCATCGAGGCGAAGATGGTGATTGATGCCCGTTTTCGTGAGGGACGCGGTGCTTTGGAGTGGGGCGCATTGCAGCAGTTGCGTAAGCAGTTGGCCGATGCCTCCGTGCGCTCTGTGCTGATCCGGAGCGACGCCATTCCGGAGGCTAACCGCGCTCGCATCAGCGAGCTGAGCAGTCTGGTGCGTTTTGCCTATCCGAGAAAAAAACTGGCTTTGGATCCGGAGGGTGAAATTGAGAGCAAGGGGTTTGATCTGGTGGTTGAATTTCCCAAGCCGGTTCGTCCGGAGGGTTTTCATGCGACGGACAACTATTTTGCCCAGTACAACGCCGGACTGGAAAAGGCTGCGGAGATGATCAAGGCGCTCTTTAACGGGAATTTCCAGCTCTTCATCGTCTCCGAAGATGCGGTCATGCTGAATGACCCGCAACTGGTCAAGGGTGTTGATCTGCAAACCAAACAACCCGTCGATGCGACGGACTATCTCGCCAAGGTCTACCGGGTTAACCGGTACCTGCGCTAACGGAGGATTCGAGTGAAAAAAAAGATGATGTTATTGGCAGCGGCAACCGCGCTCTCCTGGGCGCCCCTGCAGGCAGGGGAGCTTAACGGCGAGCCTTATTACGCTTTTTCCAAGTCCCGCATTCTGGACTGGCGCGGCGGCGGTCTGACCAAGCAGGAGATCGAGTACGACACCATGTATGTCTTTACCTACCCCTACAAGAGTACACCGGCCGTGCTGGTCAAAAAGCAAGTGACGGATGAAAACAACGTAACCCGCGACCGCCTCTTTGCCTATCTTGGGATCAACCCCGCTACCTATGAATTTGCCAACAACGATGTCTCGGTGCTCTCCTACTACCATGAGGACAGTTTCGGTAACGGCATGCTCCGTTTTTGCGATGATAAAAACGCCTTCAACATCTATGACGGCATTGTGAGTGACGAGCACAATATTACGGCCCCGACCATCATTCCGGAGGTGGATGAAAACACCACGGTCGAACTTCCCGTCCGGTTAGTCAAGGTCTTTTTGGAAGAGAGCAACTCCGGAGCGATCTACGCCACGGGACTGAGTGACGAAACGCTGGTGAAGAAGTTTTTTGTCTATAAAAAAGAGGCGCTGGAGAAACGGTTTAGAAGTATCTGGAATGCCAAGGTGCAGGCGGATAAGCAGCGATTGCTGCCGTTGGAGAAGTTTTCACTGGTTACGGTACGCTGCAACAGCAAAAAAGGGATGCAGTAGAAATAAAAAAAGCCCCCGGAGCCGAAGCTCCGGAGGCTTTGGGGCAAAGGCGCCGATAAGTGTTATCGGCTGCGTTTTGCGATGATTTCCGCAGAGACGTTGCTGGGGACTTCGGCATAACCGTTGAAGTCCATTGCATAGGTCGCACGACCCTGGGACATGGAGCGAAGGTCGGTAGAGTAACCGAACATCTCAGCCAGTGGTACCAGAGCGGTAACAACTTTAACGCCACGTGCATCTTCCATAGACTGAATCTGGCCGCGTCGTCGGTTCATGTCGCCGATTACGTCACCCATGTAGTCTTCAGGTGTTTCAACTTCCACTTTCATGATTGGCTCAAGGATGAAAGCGCCGGCTTTTTTACAACCCTCTTTGAACGCCATGGAGGCTGCCAGTTTAAAGGCAAGTTCGGAGGAGTCGACATCGTGGTAAGAACCATCATACAGAGCGACTTTAACGTCAACAACCGGATAACCCGCAAGAACACCGTTGTTCAGGGACTCTACGAGACCTTTTTCAACCGCAGGAATAAATTCTCGTGGTACAACCCCACCTTTGATTTCGTCGATGAATTCGAAGGGTTTGCCGGTTTCTTGTGGCATGATGCGCAGGTAAACGTGACCATACTGACCACGACCACCGGATTGTTTCGCGTATTTGTACTCTTGAGTAACTTCTTTGCGAATGGTTTCGCGGTAAGCAACCTGTGGTTGACCAACTTCCGCTTCAACTTTAAATTCGCGTTTCATACGGTCAACGATGATTTCCAGGTGAAGCTCGCCCATACCGGAAATAATAGTCTGGCCGGATTCTTCGTCGGAAGAAACACGGAAGGATGGATCCTCTTCCGCCAGTTTTTTCAGAGCGATACCCATTTTTTCCTGGTCAGCTTTGGTTTTAGGCTCAACCGCAACGGAGATAACGGGATCTGGGAAGTTCATTCTTTCCAGAATGACCGGTTTTGCCGGATCGCACAGAGTGTCCCCGGTCAGGGTTTCTTTCAGACCGACAAGTGCGCCGATTTCCCCAGCGTAAAGTTCTTTGATCTCTTCACGTTTGTTGGCGTGCATCTGAAGCAGACGGCCAACACGTTCTTTTTTCTCTTTGGTGGAGTTGTAAACGTAGCTACCGGCTTCCAGTTTACCGGAGTAAACACGGGTAAATGCCAGCTGACCAACGAAGGGGTCGGTCATAATTTTAAACGCAAGCGCGGAGAAGGGGTGATCGTCGCTGGAAGGAACGATAACTTCTTCTTCAGTTTCAGGATCGATACCACGGATAGCAGCAACTTCGGTTGGTGCAGGCAGGTAGTCAACAACCGCGTCAAGCATGGTCTGAACCCCTTTGTTTTTGAAGGAGGTACCAAGGATCATCGGGATCAGCTGCATGGCCAGTGTTCCACGTTTGATTGCGGATTTGATCTCAGCTTCAGTGATCTCTTCACCTTCGAGGTATTTCATGGCGATTTCGTCGTCCGCGTCGGAGATAGCTTCAAGCATCTTTTCGCGGTACTCTTCCGCCTGGTCTTTCAGGTCGGCAGGGATATCTTCAACATCGTAGTCCGCACCCATACCTTCGGAGTGCCATACGATCGCTTTCATTTTAACGAGGTCAACAACACCTTTGAAGTTATCTTCCGCACCGATTGGAATCTGGATAGGGCAAGCGTTAGCTTTCAGACGGTCACGTACTTGCTTCTCAACGTTAAAGAAGTCAGCACCGATACGGTCCATTTTGTTAACGTAAACGATTCGTGGTACACCGTATTTGTCAGCTTGTCGCCATACGGTTTCAGTCTGTGGCTGAACACCGCCAACCGCACAGAATACAACGACGGCACCGTCAAGAACACGCATGGATCGTTCAACTTCGATGGTGAAGTCGACGTGTCCGGGGGTGTCGATGATGTTGATCTGAGTCTGACCCCAGTTACATGTTGTTGCAGCAGAGGTAATGGTAATACCACGCTCTTTTTCCTGCTCCATCCAGTCCATGGTAGCAGCACCGTCGTGAACCTCACCGATTTTGTGGCTGATACCGGTATAGAAGAGAATCCGTTCGGTTGTCGTAGTTTTACCGGCGTCGATGTGAGCGGCAATACCGATGTTCCGGATACGGTTCAAGGGAGTTTTTCGTGCCATGTTAGCAATCCTTGTTGAAGTTGAATTTGGGGATTATAGTTTGTCGCGCTGTAAAAGGGACTTTTACAAACGAAAAAAGGCGATGCCAACCGGTCACCAGAGGTGTCGCAGCATCGCCTTGCATGGTGTGATTACCAGCGGTAGTGAGCGAATGCTTTGTTAGCTTCCGCCATTTTGTAGGTGTCTTCTTTCTTCTTGAATGCAGAACCTTTTTCAGCTGCAGCATCCATCAGCTCGCCGGCAAGACGGGCTTCCATTGTTCTTTCATTTCGTTTGCGGGAAGCGTCAATGATCCAGCGAATGGCCAGAGACTGCTGTCGCACAGGGCGTACTTCGATTGGTACCTGGTACGTAGAACCACCGACACGTCGGCTTTTTACTTCCATGAGTGGCTTAACGTTTTCAATTGCTTTGTCGAATACTTCAATACCCTTCTCGCCGATTTTCTTTTCGATGGTAGCGAGGGCATTGTACATAATGCTCTGAGCAACACTTTTTTTACCGTCATACATGATTGTATTGATAAATTTCGTGATGATTTTGTTTCCGTAGATTGGATCAGGCATTACTTCGCGAACGGGCGCTCTTCTTCTTCTCATTTTATTTTTTCCTTATTTTATTTAGCAGCTTTTGGACGTTTGGCACCGTATTTACTTCGGCTGACCGTACGTTTAGCAACACCGGCGGTATCCAGGGCACCACGAACGATGTGGTATTTAACACCTGGTAAGTCTTTTACACGGCCGCCACGTACGAGGACGATGGAGTGCTCTTGTAGGTTGTGACCTTCACCCATGATATAGCTGATGACTTCAAACCCGCTGGTCAGACGAACTTTCGCGACCTTTCGGAGTGCGGAGTTTGGTTTTTTTGGTGTAGTTGTGTACACACGTGTACAAACGCCACGTCGCTGAGGACAGTTGGCGAGTGCAGGAGATTTTGACTTCTCCTTGATCTTTTTACGCTCTTTGCGTACCAATTGGTTAATCGTTGGCATAGGACCCCTTGTTGAATTGAAAGAAATTTTCGAATACTACAGAATTAAAGATTAAAAATTGCTTAATTTAAGAATAGTTTAATCTTACCCATTTCCAAGGCGGAAATGGGTCTGATATCGATTATCTTCTCCCCTCCCAAAGGTGGGAGGGAATACTCTACTCTGATACTTTTACGGACGTTTTGTTACGTTTGAAGAACCCGGTTCCAACTGGAATCAGGCGACCGAGGACAACGTTTTCCTTAAGGTCTTCGAGGTGGTCGAATTTACCGGCGATACTCGCTTCGGTCAGTACCTTCGTGGTCTCCTGGAAGGAAGCCGCGGAGATGATACTATCGGAGCTGATCGCTGCGCGGGTAATACCCAGCAGAACCGGTTCGGCGATCGCAGGCTCACCACCCAGTTTGGCGATACGATCGTTCTCTTCGTAGAATCGTCGTCGGCTGACCAGGTCGCCGGCGATGAATTTGGTATCACCGCTGTCGATGATTTTGATTTGGCGCAGCATCTGGTTAACGATGACCTCGATGTGCTTATCGCTGATGGATACACCCTGTCGGCGATAAACCTGCTGGATCTCGGAGATGATGTACTGCTGCAGTGCTTTCTCCCCAAGAATCCGGAGGATATCATGGCTGGATACGATTCCGTCAGTCAGTTTTTCACCGGCGTGGACGAATTCGCCCTCGTGTACCAGAATTTGCTTGCTCTTATCAATCTGATACTCGGAAATCATACCGTTGTCCGCGGTCAGAATGATACGTTTTTTACCGCGGAGGGGTTTGCCGTAGCTGACCACACCGTCGATTTCTGCGATGGAGGCGCTGTCTTTCGGTTTACGTGCTTCGAAAAGTTCGGAAACCCGTGGAAGACCCCCGGTGATGTCGCGGGATTTTGCTACCGCTTTTGGCATCTTGGCCAGGATGTGGGCCAGTTCAACCTTTTGTCCGTCTTCACAGAAGATCGCCGTTTTGGCATCCAGGACGTAGTTGATGATCTGACCATCGTCGGTTGCCAGGGTGATGGACGGTTTGTACTCGCTAGGGATGTACTCGTTGATCATCAGCTTGGTCTGGCCGGTCAGTTCGTCGAACTGTTCAGTTGCCGTTAGTTCCGGAATAATGTCTTCAAACTTCACCGTACCGGCAGCTTCTGCCAGAAGCGGGTTGGAGTAAGGGTCCCATTCCGCGATAACAGTCTGCTCATTAGTGGACGGTTCGGCAATCAGGGTTTCGGAGCTGACTTTGGAGTTGTCACCAACCTTAACGATAGAGCCGCGTACTACGTAGTGGCGGGTTGCTTCACGCTCTTCATCGTCAGCGATAACCGCAAAGAGACCTTTGTACTCAACCTTGTCACCCGCTTTGATATTGTGGGTTCGCTCAAGGTAGTCACCTTTAAGGACGTAGTATTTTACGGTACCGCGTGCCTGGGCCGTGATGGTCATCGGGACCGGATCGCCGTCGTTTACGCGCAGTTCCGCACCGTAGGAAATACGGTTGGGAATGTTGTAGCCGTCTTTGATCAGTTCGACGATACTCTCGTCGCCTTTTACCATGTCGCCGTCGTTGTAGGGCAGATAGAGTTTGCTCTCGATCTTGCCGCTGATACCGGCCAGTTCGTTTGGCTTGGCGATATCGGACTTACGCAGGGTATATTTGACGGTTTCGCTGGCACTTTTCACGGAGATAATAACCTCTTCGTGTGCATTGGTGATGCTCAGCTTGCCTTCAAACGGTGACTTGATCTTTGGTTCAACCAGAAGAACCGCCGCATTACGTCGGTTGGCAACCACGTTAACGCCCTGTGGGTTTTTAAAGACCTTCAGGTTGTAGTAGCGGATGAAACCTTCTTTATTGGCAACGATCTGACGTTCTTCCTGTGTTCTGGACGCCGTACCACCGACGTGGAAGGTTCGCAGGGTCAGCTGGGTACCCGGTTCACCGATGGACTGGGCCGCAATAATACCGACCGCTTCACCGGGTTGAACGATGGAACCTTCACCGAGGTTCAGGCCGTAGCACTTGGCGCACAGACCGTTAACCTCTTTACATGTCAGCGGCGTACGGATCTTGACGGATTTGATGGTCGCTTCAGAAATTTTCTGCGCCTTCTCTTCGTCGATCAGTGTACCTTCGCTAAAGAGGATTTCGTTGGTCAACGGATCGATCACGTCTTCCGCCAGAACCCGTCCGAGAACGCGGTCTTGGAGAGATTCGATGAGCTCGCCACCGATGGTGATGGAGCTGATTTCAACGCCTTCGTGGGTACCGCAGTCGTTGGTTGTGATACGAACGTTTTGGGCGATATCGATCAGTTTACGGGTCAGGTAACCGGCATTCGCGGTTTTAAGAGCCGTATCCGCAAGACCTTTACGGGCACCGTTGGTGGAGATGAAGTACTCAAGTACGTTCAGACCCTCTTTAAAGTTGGAGATAATCGGCGTTTCAATAATAGAACCGTCGGATTTCGCCATCAGACCACGCATACCGGCCAGCTGTCGGATCTGAGCCGCAGAACCCCGCGCTCCGGAGTCCGCCATCATGTAGATGGAGTTGAAGCCGTTTTTGTCGGTCTGGATGATCTGCATCATGTGTTCGGCAACATTGTTGTTGGTGTCGGTCCAGACGTCGATGATCTTGTTGTAACGTTCCTGCTCGGTCAACAGACCGGACGCGTACTGCTTCTGAATCTCAACGATCTTCCCTTTGGCGGAGGAGATCATCTTTGGTTTTTCCGCCGGGATGATGATGTCATCCGCGGAGATGGAGATACCCGCTTTGGTGGAGTATTTGAAACCGAGATCTTTCAGGTTGTCCAGGAACTCAGCCGTGTCATGAACACGTCCGTGTTTATAGATGTAATCGATCAGGTCGCCGATTTTGCTCTTTTTAAGCAGCTGGTTCCACATCTCTGTAGGAACGTAGCTTGGCAGAATGGACTTGACCAGAATACGTCCGGCAGTGGTGCTGATGATGTGGCCGTCCATGGGTACACGGACCTTGGCGTGCAGATCAACAATACCCAGATCCAGGGCGATCAGAACTTCGTCGATGGAGCCGAAGAGTTTGTTCTGACCCTTGACACCCTCTTTTGCCATACTGATGTAATAGATACCGAGAACCATATCCTGTGACGGTGTGGTAATCGCTTTACCGGATGCAGGCAGCAGAATGTTCATGGAGGAAAGCATCAGAATTTTCGCTTCTGCAATCGCTTCCTGGCTCAGCGGTACGTGTACCGCCATCTGGTCACCGTCGAAGTCGGCGTTGAAGGCCGAACAGACGAGTGGGTGCAGCTGAATCGCTTTACCGTCGATCAGTTTGGGGTGGAACGCCTGGATAGAGAGTTTGTGCAGAGTCGGCGCACGGTTCAGCAGAACCGGGTGACCTTCAACAACCTCTGCCAGGCACTCCCACACTTCGTTGGTGCGCTGTTCGATCAGACGCTTGGCGGATTTCAGTGTGGTTGCATACCCTTTTTCTTCCAGTTTGGCCATAAGGTGTGGCTGGAAGAGTTCGAGTGCCATGGTTTTTGGCAGACCGCACTGGTCCATCTTGAGGTCGGGACCGACAACGATAACGGAACGTCCGGAGAAGTCAACCCGTTTACCCAGAAGGTTCTGTCGGAAACGGCCCTGTTTCCCTTTGATGATCTCGGAAAGAGATTTCAGAGGTCGCTTGTTGGCACCCTTGACGGCATTGGCACGGCGGCCGTTGTCAAAGAGGGCGTCTACCGCTTCTTGAAGCATACGCTTTTCGTTGCGGATAATAATCTGTGGTGCATCCAGTTCAAGCAGACGCTTCAGACGGGAGTTTCGGTTGATAACCCGTCGATAAAGGTCGTTGAGGTCGGAAACCGCGAACTTGCCGCCATCGAGGGCAACCAGAGGACGGATATCCGGTGGAAGAACGGGAAGGGTCTTCATGATCATCCACTCCGGACGGTTGTCGGAGTTGAGGAACGCTTCAACCACTTTCAGTTTTTTTACCAGGATTTTGAGTTTGGACTCGCTCTTGGTCTCTTTGATTTCGGTTTTCAGTTGGCCATACATCTCTGCCAGGTCAAGATCACCCAGGAGTTCACGAACGATAGAGGCACCCATATCGGCATGGAAACCGGTGTGGGCATAGCGCTCTTCGAGGATCAGGAACTGCTCTTCGTTCAGAATGTCGTTTTTGGCGACTTTCATTTTGCCTTCGTTGTCGTAGAACGCTTCGCCCGGTTCGCTGACGATGTATGCTTCATAATAAAGCACGCGCTCAAGGTCTTTCATTTTGACACCGAGCAGAGTACCGATACGGCTTGGCAGGGAGTTAACATACCAGATGTGCGCTACAGGAGCAGCCAGTTCGATGTGACCCATGCGGGATCGTCGTACTTTGGAAGAGGTGACTTCAACACCACATTTTTCGCAGACGATGCCTTTGTATCGCATCTTCTTGTACTTGCCGCACAGACATTCGTAATCCCGTACCGGGCCGAAGATTTTGGCACAGAAGAGGCCGTCTCGCTCCGGTTTAAGGGTACGGTAGTTGATGGTTTCCGGTTTTTTGACTTCGCCGTGGCTCCAGCTTTGGATCTTCTCCGGAGAAGCGATCATCACCTGAAGGGCATCAAAGTCCTTCGGTTTCTGATCTTCGGTAATCTCTACTTTTTCCAGGTTATCAATTTTACTCATCGTCTTTTTCCTTGTAGACTTCAACATCGAGACCAAGTGCCTGAAGTTCTTTCGTTAGTACGAAGAAGATTTCAGGTACGCCGGATGCCGGAACGTTCTCACCTTTGGTGATCGCTTTATAGGTTTTTACGCGGCCTTCCGTATCATCGGATTTGACCGTAAGCATCTCTTTAAGTGTGTGGGCTGCGCCGTAGGCTTCCAGAGCCCAAACTTCCATCTCACCGAATCGCTGTCCACCGAAGAGCGCTTTACCGCCGACGGGCTGCTGGGTAACGAGGGAGTAAGGTCCGGTGCTACGTGCGTGGACTTTTTCGTCAACCAGGTGGTGCAGTTTGAGCATGTACATGAAGCCGACGTTAACCCGTTCTTTGAACTTCTCGCCGGTTCGGCCGTCGTACAGGTCGGTTTTTCCGTCCATATCGATTTTGGCCAGTTCGAAGAGTTTTTTGAACTCTTTGGCGTTAACCCCTTCGAAAACCGGAGTGGCGAATTTAACCCCTTTGCTCCAGTCGCGGGCATAATCAATCAGTTCGTCGTCGCTCATCAGGTCGATGGTCTTCTCCGGATCGATCAGCTTGGTTACGCGGGCGATATCACCCATCTTCTTGCGCAGCTTGGCGACAAAGTCGGTTCGCTGTTTTTCGAACATTTCGGCGATCTGGTTACCCAGACGCTTACCGACCAGACCAAGGTGAATCTCCAGAATCTGACCGATGTTCATACGGGAAGGTACACCCAGCGGGTTCAGACAGATATCAACCGGTGTGCCGTCCGGCAGGTACGGCATGTCAACCTGTGGAACGATGGTGGAAACGATACCTTTGTTCCCGTGGCGACCCGCCATTTTATCCCCGACTTTGAGTTTACGTTTGGTTGCAACATAAACTTTTACCAGCTTGACCACACCGCTTGGGAGGATGTCGTCTTTTTCCAGGATATTGAGTTTTTCTTCGATATCGATACGAAGTTGCTCTTTTTGATCCCGGAAGTGGTTTTTAATGGTGTCGAACTCTTTTTGAACATCTTTGGAGAAGTGTTTAACCAGAGAGTTCAGGGCAAATCGGTTGATGGTTTCGAGATCTTTTTTCTCGATTTTGCTTCCCGATTTGATGACCGTACCACCCACTTCCGCATCGGATTTCAGCTCTTGTTTGGAGAGGAAGTTAACGATTTTCAGCATCTCTTCGCGGTCAACCATGAGCAGTTTGTCGTGGTGTTCGGCTTCGAGTTCCGCTTTTTCCTCTTCAAATTTCGCCTGGGCGCGGTCATCTTTTTCGTAACCCTTCTTCGTAAAGATTTTTACGTCGATGACCGTACCTTCCATACTTGGTGGGCAGTAGAGGGACTTGTTGACAACGTGGCCGGCTTTTTCACCGAAGATGGCTCGCAGGAGTCGCTCTTCCGGAGTCGGTTTGACTTCACCTTTGGGCGTGACTTTACCGACCATGATCATACCGGGCTTGATATAGGTACCGATACGAACGATACCGCTGTCATCCAGGTGCTCGATATCTTCTTCTTTGACGTTGGGAAGGTCTCTGGTGATCTCTTCCACACCGTGTTTGAGTTCGCGTGCTTCAATCTCTTTTTCATAGATGTGAACAGAGGTGAAGACGTCGTCGCGAAGGATTCGCTCACTGACAACGATCGCATCCTCGAAGTTGTAACCGTTCCATGGCGTAAAGGCCACCATGACGTTTTTACCGATGGCAAGTTCGCCCTGATCCATGTTTGGACCGTCCGCGATGACGCTGCCGGCGTCAACTTTCATACCCTTCTTAACGATTGGCCGTTGGCTGAAGGCGGTATTTTGGTTGGTTCGCAGGTATTTATCCAGCGGATAGTGGTCAATATAGATACCGCTTTCATCTTCACCCAGAACGTAGATGTTTTTCGCATCGACTTTTTCAATGGTACCCGGACGTTTAGACTTGATGGACTGCCATGCGTCACGTGCAACAATCGCTTCCATACCGGTACCGACGACGGGGGCTTCGCTCCAGATGAGTGGAACGCCCTGGCGCTGCATGTTGGAACCCATGAGGGCGCGGTTCGCGTCGTTGTGTTCCAGGAATGGAATCAGACCGGCAGCCACACCGATAACCATTTTTGGGCTCAGGTCGATCAGGTCGATCTTGTTTTTATCCATCAGCTCGATTTCACTGTCGATACGTGCTTCAACCAATGGCTCGACGATATTGCCCTCTTCATCCAGTTCTGTGTTCAGAGGTGTAATCGCCAGACCCTCTTCCTGGGTAGCGGTCAGGTAAACGATTTCGTCGATGACTTTACCGTCGACAACTTTTTTGTATGGTGCTTCGATGAAGCCCAGTTTGTTTACCTTCGCATAGGTAGAAAGGGTGTTGATCAGACCGATGTTCTGACCCTCCGGAGTCTCAATCGGACAGATACGGCCGTAGTGAGTCGGGTGTACGTCACGAACTTCCAGACCGGCACGGTCTTTTACGAGACCGCCTTCACCAAGTGAAGAGAGACGTCGTTTGTGTGTAACTTCGGAGAGCGGGTTGGTCTGATCCATAAACTGGGAGAGCTGACCGGTCGCAAAGAAGTCCAGAATGGTGCTGGTGATCATCTTGGAGTTGATCAGATCGTGTGGCATCACCTCGTCCAGGCTGGAGATGGTGGTCAGCTTGTCGCGGATCGCCTTTTGCATCTTGACCAGACCCATGTGCAGTTCGTTGGCCAGAAGCTCACCGATGGCACGGATACGTTTGTTACCTAGGTGGTCACGGTCGTCGATATGACCCTGGCCGTTTTTAACCTTGATCAGGTACTTGACGGTCTTGATGATATCTTCCGGAATCAGGGTTGTAACATACTCAGGTACGTCGATGTCCAGTTTGTGGTTCATTTTCATACGGCCGACTTTGGTCAGGTCGTAGCGCTCCGGATCGAAGAAGAGCTTGTGAACGAAGTCTTTCGCCGCTTCTTTGGTGACCGGTTCACCGGGTCGCATCACTTTATAGATACGGATAGCGGCCAGGTCGTTTTCGTCGTCAACCCCTTCGGTCTGCTTGAGCAGTTTCAGGGATTCCTGATCGAAGGTAAAGGCATTGATGATCGATTTATCCACACCGACGGCAAGGTCGTTGGCGATAACGATTTCGTTATAGCCGTGGTCAATAATCTTTTTGAGACGGTTTTCATCTAGCTGTGTCAGGGTATCGTACAGAACTTCTCCCGTTTCTGTGTCGATAATCGGCTCGGCCAGGTAGCGCTCAAAAAGTGTCTCGACCGGGTATTCCACTCGGGTCAGACCCTCTTCTTTGAGGGAGTTTGCTTTACGTGTAGTCAGACGTTTTCCGGCACCCATGATCAGGTTGCCTTCCGCATCTTTGAGGTCATATTCCAGACGTCCGGTGAACTCTTCCGGATCGAAAGGAACCAGGAATTTGTTATTTTCGATAGAGATGTTCAGGGTAGGGTAGAACATCTTGATAATATTTTGTTTGCTGTAACCCAATGCTCTGAAAAGAATGGTTACGGGAATTTTTCTTCGTTTATTGATTCGTACGTATAAAGTATCTTTAGCATCGTATTCAAAATAGATCCAGGAACCGCGATCAGGGATGATCTGGGACATATAGATCAGTTTGTTGGAAACCGTTGAGGACTCTTCAGCTTTGAAGATTACACCCGGGCTTCGGTAGAGCTGATTGACGACGACACGTTCTACACCGTTGATGATGAAGGAGGTTCGATCGGTCATGAGAGGAATCTCTCGAATATAAATAGCTTGTTCTTTGATGTCTTTTACGCCGGTCTTCTCACCGGTTTTTTCATCCTTATCCCAAATGATAAGGCGCACTTTGATTTTCAGAGGTACTGAATAGGTAAGACCCCTCTCCATGGATTCACGGATCGTGTATTTCGGTTTGCCGAATTCGTTTCCGACATACTCCAGGGTCATGGTGTTATTGGCATCATGAATAGGGAATACGGATTTAAATACTTTCTCAATCCCACTTTCACTACGATCGTCCTGATCGATCATGAGGAATTCTTCGTAGCTGTTTTGTTGGAGTTGCAGCAGGTTAGGGATGGAGAGAACTTGAGGAAACTTTGAAAAATCTACACGTAATCGATTCCCAGATTTTAAACTATTTAGCATAGGGCTAACCTCTTAAGTGGAATGGTGTGGGTAAAATATTGCAATATTTTAGAAATGAAGTAAAAAAGGGCAGCCGGATGGCCGCCCTTACAGTGACAATGGAATTTATTTGAGTTCGACTTTAGCGCCGGCTTCTTCGAGTTTCGCTTTAGCAGCTTCAGCGTCTTCTTTGCTAACGCCTTCTTTGATTGTGGACGGAGTTTCTTCAGCAGCAGATTTTGCTTCTTTCAGACCCAGACCTGTCAGTTCGCGGATAACTTTAATAACGTTGATTTTCTTTTCACCGGAGTCGATGATTACAACGTTGAATTCAGTTTTTTCTTCAGCAGCACCACCGGCGTCACCACCAGCTACAGCGCCACCAGCTACAACCATAGGAGTAGCGGATACACCGAATTTCTCTTCGAATTCTTTTACGAGCGCGTTCAGCTCAACTACAGTCATATTGCCGATAAATTCAAGTACGTCTTCTTTAGTAATTGCCATGGATTATCCTTTTCCTTTAAGTATTTAAGCGGATTGCTCTTGTTTTTTAGCCAGGTTGTCAAGACCGGTAACCATACCTCTAAGCGGCGCAGTCCAGACGGACAGCAGCATGCCGAGAAGTTCTTCTCTTCCGGGAAGTTTTGACAACGTAATCAGTTCGTTAGCATCTTTGAACTCACCGTCCAGGTATGCTTGTCGAATACTGAAAAGCTCTTTGTTTTCACTAGCAAATTTTGCAACTGTTTTTGCAAGAAGGAGCTGATCGTTCCCCCATACAACGACGTTGGTTTCACTAAGGTCGTAACCTTCTTTACCAGCGTTTTTGAGTGCGATGTTTGCCAGAGTGTTTTTAACTACTTGGGTTTTTCCACCGATTTGACGAACTTTATCCCGGAGGGCTTCAAGTTGTTTAACGGTAAGACCTTTGTAGTCACAAACTGCAATTGCTTCCGTCTCTTTAAAGGAAGAGGTTAGGTAGTCAATTACTTCGGCTTTTTGTGCCTTAGTCATTTGTGCTCCTTAAACTTCAAGCAGGGTTTACGCAAAGCCCGAAAGCCATGCACCCGCTCTCTTTAGTTAACTAAGTTACGCTCTAAGATCCATCAGTTCGTTGGTTTCAACGTAAACTGCTGGGGACATAGTCAAACTTAGCACAGCCTTTTTGATGTACTTGCCCTTCGCTGCGGCAGGTTTCATACGGTTAAGAGTTTTCAGAAGTGCTTCTGCGTTCTCTTTAATCGCATCTTTGGAGAAACTTGCTTTACCGATACCGGCGTGAATGTTACCTTTTTTGTCAACACGGAAGTTAACCTGACCGCCTTTGGCGTTCTTAACTGCTGTGGAAACATCCATAGTAACACTGCCGGTTTTAGGGTTTGGCATCAAACCTTTTGGTCCGAGAACCCGACCCAGTTTACCGACAACACCCATCATATCAGGCGTAGCGATAACCATGTCGAAGTCCATCATACCACCTTGGATCTGATCCGCCAGGTCGTTATCCCCGACGAAATCAGCTCCAGCTGCCTTCGCTTCTTCGGCTTTTGGGCCTTTCGCGAAAACCGCAACACGGACAGTTTTACCTGTACCGTGAGGTAGTACAACGGCACCGCGGATCATCTGGTCCGCGTGTCTGGGATCAACGTTCAGCCAAACAGCCAGTTCGACTGTCTCATCAAATTTTGCACTTTTCAGTGTCAATACCTTCTCAGAAGCGTCAGCCAGTGAGAGTTGTTCCTTAGTCACTTGTTCATTCAAGGATTGAAGACGTTTAGAAACTTTTTTTGCCATTTTTTTCACCACCGTCTTAAAATTAATCTACGATTTCAATACCCATGCTTCGAGCGGAACCAGCAATAATGCGGGCTGCCATCTCTTTGTCATCGGTATTCATATCTACGATTTTTTGATCTACGATTTCCATCACCTGAGCTTTAGTCAGTTTACCAATTTTGTTTTTCGCAGGGTTATCAGACCCCTTGGAAACACCGGCCTTGCGTTTGATCAGGTCAGACGCTGGTGGCTGCTTGGTAATGAAGGTAAAGCTTTTGTCTTTATAGACAGTAATTACGGTAGGAATGTTCCAACCGGATTTGTCTTTGGTTTTCTCGTTGAACTCTTTGCAGAATGCCATGATGTTGACACCCTTCTGACCCAGAGCAGGACCAACGGGAGGGGATGGATTTGCTGCACCGGCAGGGATAACAAGATTGATATAGCCAATAATCTCTTTTGCCATTTTTTACCTCTTTATATGATTTTCTCGACTTGAGAATACAAAATCTCAACAGGAGTGCTTCTTCCAAAAATCGATACGTTCAGTTTCAGTTTGCCGCTGACCATATCGTACTCTTCCACCATACCGGTGAAGTTGGCAAAGGGCCCATCGGTGATCCGGACGACTTCGTGCTCGTCGAAGGCGACTTTGGGTCGTGGAGCCTCTTTGTGTTCAGTTTTTGCGATAATCAGATTAATATCTTTTTCCGTCAAAGCGGTGGGTTTTTTGGCCTCACCGATGAAACGGCTTGTTTTTGGGAGTGACTGAATACGATGCCACAGATCTGTATCAAGGTCCAGTTTCGCGAAAACGTAACCGGGATACAGAGCTTTTTCTACAATTTTCTGTTTACCGTTTTTTACTTCGATGACATCTTCGGTCGGGACGATAATCTTTTCGACTTTTTCGCCAATTCCCAGGTCATCGACCATTCTTTCAATTGCTTTTTTTACACTTTGTTCGCTGCCGGCATAGGCTTGAATCGCGTACCATTTATGAGCCATCTCTTTTCCTTATCCCAGAATCGATGAAATCGAAAAAGACATGGTCGCATCAACGAGCGCAAGAAATAGCGTAATAACCGTAACGACCAGAGCGACAGTCAAAAAAGCGTTTTTTACCTGTATTTTTAATGGAAAAATAACTTTGCCAAGTTCGATCTTGGACAGTTTGAAATAGCTGATCAGTTTATCCATTATGTTCCTTTTGTGGCAGGGCAGGAAGGACTCGAACCCTCAGCCTAATGATTTGGAATCATCCGCTCTACCATTGGAGCTACTGCCCTATATAAATCGGTACACACCTAAGCGTGTACCTCAGGTTTTCAGGAAACTTACAGTTTCGCTTCTTTGTGTGCGGTGTGCTCTCTGCAGAATTTGCAGTATTTTTTCAACTCCAACTTTTCAGTTGTCGTTTTTTTGTTTTTCGTAGTGTGGTAGTTGCGTCGTTTGCACTTTTCACACGCCAAGTGAATGATTTCTCTCATTTCATTCTCTTTATATTATATTTTGGATCCCGGAAGGGGATCCAATAAAATTATTCGACGATTTTTGTTACAACACCAGCACCGACTGTTCTACCACCTTCACGAATCGCAAAACGTGTACCGTCTTCGATTGCGATTGGGTTGATCAGTTCGCAGTTAGCTTTGATGTTGTCGCCTGGCATAACCATTTCAACGCCTTCTGGAAGGATCATTGTACCGGTTACGTCAGTTGTACGGATGTAGAACTGTGGTCTATAGCCGCTGAAGAATGGAGTGTGACGTCCGCCTTCCTCTTTGGTAAGGATATAGATTTCAGCTTCAAATTTTTTGTGTGGCTTGATGGAGCCTGGCTTACAAAGAACCTGACCACGCTCAACGTCTTCTTTCTTAGTACCGCGCAGAAGAACACCGCAGTTATCGCCAGCTTCGGACATTTCCATTTCTTTGTGGAACATTTCGATACCGGTTACGGTTGTTGTCTGTGTATCACGGATACCTACGATTTCAACAGTTTCACCCAGTTTCAGGGTACCACGCTCAAGACGGCCAGTTACAACTGTACCACGTCCGGAGATGGAGAAAACGTCTTCGATAGGCATAAGGAAAGGCTTATCTGTATCACGCTCAGGTGTAGGAATGTACGCGTCGACTTCAGCCATCAGTTTTTCGATTTTTGCAGTCCACTCGTTGTCTGTACCAGCGATAGCGCCTTCAAGAGCTTGAAGAGCAGAACCAGCTACGATAGGTGTATCGTCGCCTGGGAATTCATAAGTAGAAAGCAGTTCGCGAACTTCCATTTCTACCAGTTCCAGCATCTCTTCGCGGTCAGCGTCATCCAGTTGATCTTCTTTGTTCAGGAAGACAACGATGTAAGGTACACCTACCTGGCGAGCCAGAAGGATGTGCTCACGAGTTTGAGCCATAGGACCGTCAGTAGCAGCGATAACCAGGATCGCGCCGTCCATCTGAGCAGCACCAGTAATCATATTTTTTACGTAGTCGGCGTGCCCGGGGCAGTCGACGTGTGCATAGTGTCGTGTTGCAGTTTCATACTCTACGTGAGACGTAGCGATGGTAATACCACGCTCGCGCTCTTCGGGAGCGTTATCGATAGAAGCATAATCTCTAAGTTCACCACCGCCTTTTCTAGAAAGAACAGCTGTAATAGCAGCAGTAAGCGTCGTTTTACCGTGGTCAACGTGACCGATGGTACCGATGTTAACGTGTGGTTTGTTACGTTCAAATTTAGCTTTTGCCATTTTGGACTTCCTCCGTTTTAGATTTAAAAACTTTGTTTAACTCAAGGCAATGGAGCCCATAGGCGGAATTGAACCGCCGACCTCTTCCTTACCAAGGAAGTGCTCTGCCTCTGAGCTATATGGGCACAATTGACAACTGAAAGGTTTGTTTGTAAGAAGCTTGTCGAGTAGAGGTGAAATCTACAGCTCCCAGTTGTTGTCAATCTATCTTGTCTTATGGAGCGGGAAACCGGATTCGAACCGGCGACCCTCTGCTTGGAAGGCAGATGCTCTAGCCAGCTGAGCTATTCCCGCGGACATATGGTGGTAGCGGGAGGATTCGAACCTCCGAAGGCGTAGCCAGCAGATTTACAGTCTGCCCCCTTTGGCCACTCGGGTACGCTACCTATGATAATTGACACTGGTAAAAACACTGCTTCTTTTCTGGAGCTGGTGAAGGGACTTGAACCCCCGACCTGCTGATTACAAATCAGCTGCTCTACCAACTGAGCTACACCAGCAAAAAAGAACCCGAAGTATAATCAAATAACCTTAAATTGTCAATAAGAATTTTGAAAAAATAGTAAAAAGGACAAAAAAGCCCCCAAACCTTACTATTTCGTTTCATGAGGGGGTTGGTTAGGGGGTGATTCAGGAGAAATTCAGGGAAAAAAACTCTGAAATCAGCTGGCAATCCGGACTTCTGGCAGAGATGCGAGGAGGTTTTGTGCCTCCTTGCTGATGCTCAGACCCGTTTCGATCTGTACGTCCTGAAGCTTGGATTTGATGACGAGGTAGAGTTTATGATGGCCGCTGTGCTGACGGATCAGATCATAGAGCCGCTGCAGGATATCCGGATCGTCCTGCATGGAGACTTCCAGAGTGATGGGGTCATACGTTACCTCCTGGACGCGAACCTTGGTCTTGACCTTCTCTTTTCCGGCATCTCCCAGGGCCATAACCTTGCGGGTGGCGATCTTGGTAAACTGATCGTCCTTGGTGATGCTCGCTTTAAAGGCGAGGGGTTTTTCCCGATCCAGCTTTTCCAGGTCTTCCAGAATGCTCTCAAAGACCATCAGCTCGATGTTGCCGTGCAGGTCCATGAGGTTGACGATGCCGAACTTGTTACCCTTTTTGCTGATCTTGGTGGTAATGGACTCCACCTTGCCGATGAAGAGGGCCTGGGAGTTGTCATCGAGCGTTTCGATCTGGGAGGAGAGGGTGTAGTTCATCTTCTCCAGCTGATCACGGTACTCATCCAACGGGTGTCCGGAGACGTAGATGCCGAGTGTCTCTTTTTCCAGCTCCAAAATCTCCGTTAGGCCGAATTCGGCCAGGGGTTGAATCTCGATGCTTACTTCCATCATGTCGCTGCTCTCCCCAAAGAGGGAGTTGGCGGCGTTCTTCTTCATCATGCCCGACTGCTTGACCTTGTCGACAATGGTTTCGATCTGGTTGAGCAGCGCTTTGCGGGTGTGGCCGAAGCAGTCCATGGCACCTGCTTTGATTAGGGATTCGAGTACCTTTTTATTCACCTTTTGGGCATCGATGCGGGAGATGAGATCGGCCAGATCGGTAAACTCCCCGTTTTCCCGCTCGGCCAAAATGGCGCTCAGGGCTGCACGCCCCACACCCTTGATGGCACCCATCCCGAACATAATCGCCGTGCTGCCCGCTTCGTACATCGGGGCAAACTGGATAAAGCTCTTGTTGATATCCGGAGGAAGGAAGTCAATTTTCAAGCGCTTGATCTCATCAATATACATGACAACCTTATCCGTATTGTCCTGCTCGCTGGTGAGCAGTGCGGACATGAACTCCGCCGGATAGTGGGTCTTGAGGTAGGCGGTCTGGTAGGTGACCATGGCGTAGGCGGCGGAGTGGGATTTGTTAAACCCGTAGCCCGCAAATTTTTCGATCAGGTCGAAGAGTTTGGAGGCCTTGTCATAGTCCAGGCCCTGTTTGGCCGCGCCTTCGGAGAACTCCTTGTTGTACTTGGCCATGACATCGACCTTCTTCTTCCCCATGGCCCGGCGAACGATGTCCGCTTCGCCGAGACTGAATCCGCCGACGATCTGAACGATCTGCATGACCTGTTCCTGGTAGACGATCATGCCATACGTCGGCTCCAGCGTCTCCTTCAGAAGGTCGAAACTGACCTCCTCAAAGGGGTAGAAGGTTCGTTTGCGACCGTGTTTGCGTTCGATAAAGTCATCGAGCATCCCCGATTCCATCGGCCCCGGCCGGTAGAGGGCCAGGACCGCGATCAGGTCTTCGAAGTTGCTGGGCTGGAGTTTGCCGTTGAGTGCCTGCATCCCCTGGGATTCGATCTGAAACATTCCCAGCGTCTGTCCGGAGCAGATGGTTTTAAACACCTCCGGATCGTCCATGGGCAGGGTGGAAAAGTTGATCTCGCGGCCGTCGTGGGCCTTGATCAGTTTAAGCGCACCGTCGATAACGTCCAGGGTCTTCAGACCCAGAAAGTCGAACTTGATCAGGTCAACATCTTCCAGGAAGTTGAGCGAATACTGGGTGACGATGGTCTCCTCGCCGGAGGGCTTGTAAAGGGGCGTCTTGTGCCACAGCTCTTCATTGGAGATTACGACCCCCGCGGCATGCATGCCGGAGTTGCGTTTCAGACCTTCCAGGGCGGTGGCAAACTCCCAGACGCGGGCGGCGTTGGGGTCGGTTTCGATCAGCTCCTTGATCTTGGGCACTTTCTCATAGGCCTTGGCCAGGGTGATGCCCAGCTCTTCGGGGATCAGCTTGGCCATCTTGTCCGCATCGGCGTAGCTCAAACCCAAAACCCGACTGACATCCCGGATGACCCCCTTGGCTAAAAGGGAACCGAAGGTGATAAC
>QKHD01000412.1 GCA_003250175.1 Helicobacteraceae bacterium | reverse complement strand
GGCAGCTCAATCAGCAGCGCAAAGAGGTCGAAGCGGAGATCACCGCCCAGGCCAAGGAGATGGTCAATCCGGAGGATAAGATTATCAGTGTCTGGGGCGAAGGGTGGCACGAAGGGGTGATCGGTATTGTCGCGTCGCGGCTGGTCGACGCCTTTAAGCTCCCCGCCATCGTCTTCAGTCTGGAAAAGGGCCGGGCCAAGGGGAGTGCGCGCAGCGTGGGCGATGTGGATATTTACGATCTTATCAGCCGGCAGAGTGCCCTTCTGGAGGGCTTCGGCGGGCACAAGCAGGCGGCGGGGCTCAGTATCACGGAGGCCAATCTCGAAACCTTCAAGGCCGCCGTCAACACGAGTGCCGAGCAGCTAAAACCCGAAAGCTTCATTCCGGAGATCAATGTCATCGGCACCATGCCCTTTGACGATCTGGATGCCGAGTGTTTTGACATCATTCAGCAATTTGAACCCTACGGCATGGCCAACCCCAGACCCCTCTTTTTTGCGGAAGAGGCACGGGTGCACGAGGCGCGTCGGGTGGGTTCGACGGAAGACCACCTCATGCTCTTTCTTTCTCCGCCGTCTGGCCAGGAGCCGCGCAAGGCGATGGCCTTTTTCTGCGACCGTGACATTATCGGCGGCGACCGGGTGTCGTGCGTGTTCGCCCTGGTGAAAAACGAGTTCCGCAACAGCGTCAGCTATGAGTTTCAGATTAAGGAATTTATTTAGACTCTAAGCTGGGGGGAGTATAATCAACCCATTACCTGATTTACGGGAAGCAAAGGAGTCCGGATGGAAACCCTGTCGGTTTTGGTCGTTCTGCCCCTGCTGGCCGCCGTGGCCGTGATGCTTCCCTTCGGGGTGCGCTGGCAGTATGCCGTGGGCGCACTCACCCTTATCACCCTTTCAGCCGTTTCCTTTTTTAGTTTTACCCTCTCCGGAACCTATCTTTTTGCCCCCTGGATGCAGCACCTGATCGTGCTTTTTGACGTGGTGCTCTTGGGCTATTTCTTTGCCGTCGGTTACCGGGCGCATCGGCCGTCGGTCTATCTGCTGGCCGCCCTTCAACTGCTGCTCTATGCGGGGGCGGAGATGCTGATTCCGGAGGCTCATGGGGCAACCTTGAATCTGGATAATCTCAGTCGGGTGATGTTTCTCATCATCAACCCCGTGGGCGGGATTATCATCGTTTACGCCGTACGTTACCTGCAGGATGAAACGATGCAAGCAGGGCGCAAACGGCTCTTTTTGGCTTACCTCTTCGCCTTTTTGTCCGTCATGAACCTGCTAGTCCTGGCCGATGACCTCATGCTCTTTTTCTTCCTCTTCGAGATGACGACCCTGGCTTCTTTTCTACTTATCGGTTTCCGCGGCGACGAGACGGCCCGGGCCAACGCCTTTCGGGCTTTGTGGATGAACCAGATCGGCGGGGTGATGATTCTGCTTGGGGTTATTGCCTCCCTTAGCTCCGGAGGCGGGGCGGCCTTTTCCGGTTTGGCCGCTTCGGGCTGGCTGCT